>NZ_JBFAIU010000013.1:0-53676 GCF_040654855.1 Asanoa sp. NPDC050611 | reverse complement strand
GACCGAGCTGGTGGGGGTGCTGGCGTGAAGCAGCAGCGGGCCCGCCTGCGGGACGTCGCCGAGGCCGCGGGGACGAGCACGAAGACCGATCTCCCATCTGCCTCAGGCGCCCGCCGGCGCGACCCCGACCTCGGTGGTCGGGCGGGCGTCGGTCCGCACCGCGGCGGCGCCGGATGCACCGCATGTCGCCGCGCCGTCGGTGCCAGGGACCTACCGGGCCGGGGAGCCCGCGCCGGCTCCCGCCGCGCAGGGGCCGATCACGCCCGTGCCGGCCAAGGGGCCCGTGCCGCCGCTGGAGCGGCGGGTGCCGAAGGTGCCGGTCGCCGACGAGTCGCCCTGGTCGGGCTTCGCCGTTCCGTTCCACAAGGCGGAGAAGTCGGATTCTGCGCCTTACGTCCGGCCCGAGTCGGACGCCGGTCCGGCCGGTCCGGCGCCCGCGCCGGGCTACTCGCTGCCCGGCACCGACCCGGTCACGCCCGAGGCCGAGCCGCCGCCCGCGGAGCCGGCGGCGTCCGCCATCCCGGCGCAGCGGTCCGGTTGGTCCGCCAGCACACCCGCGTCGGTCGAGGCCCTGCCGGGTGCGGCGGGCGACGAGGCCGGGATCGCCAAGGCGCGGGCCACGGTGCCCGGCACCCGCACGCCCTCGGCGGGCGAACTCGCCCACGGCGTACCGGCGGTGAGCAGCGGCAGCGCCCGGGTCTACCGGGCGGGTGCCGGCGACCTGCTGGCCGGCCGCGGCGCCCGACAGGGCGGCGGCGTGCCCGCCGAGGCCGGTGGGCCGGACGAGCCGGACCCCGAACCTGAGCCGGATCGCCCGCGCCCCGACGAACCGCCGACACCGCCCGAGCCGGACGAGCCCGGCCCGGGCGAGCCGCGGCCTGACGAGCCGCGGCCTGATGAGCCCCAGCCCGAGCCGGCGCCGGGGCGGCCGACGCCCGGCCGGCGGCCCCCGCCGCCGACCGAGCCCGAGCCGGAACCGCCGCTGCGGCCACAGCCGCCGTTCCCGGGCCCGGAGCCGACGCCCGGCCCGGCGCCGTCGCCGTTCCCCGCGCCCAGCCCGGTGCCGCAACCGCCGGCCCCAGGACCGGTGCCGCCCGGCCCGCCACCGGTGCCGCCGTCGCCCGTGCCGCAGCCGCCGCCGTCGCCGGTGCCACCGCTGCCGGAGCCGCAGCCGCCCGCGCCGCCCGGCCCGCCGGTGCCGCCACCTGGCCCGCCGCCCGGCCCCTCACCGGCACCGCCGTTCCCGCCCCCGCCGGCCGTGGCCAGCCGGCCGCAGGCGGGGTTCGGGCAGCATGCCTGGCCGCCGCCCGCGGCCGCGTTGCCGAGCTGGCCTGAGTCGATCAATCCGACCGCGCCCGGCAGCACGCCCGCGGCGGCCGACTACAGCCGTTGGGCGCAGGGGCAGCGGACGGGGCGGCTCTACGGCCAGCACGACGAGCCCCCGACCACCGGTTATCCCGCCGCCACCCTCGAGAACTCGGGCTCGCTGACCGGGCACATCCTGGCCCAGGGGCACACCGACTCCATGCCCGCCAAGCGCAGCTACGCCAAGGTGGGGCTGTTCCTGGCGATCGGCCTCGGTCTCCTGATCGGCATCGGCGTCCTCGTCGTCCTGTTCATCAGCAACTCGATCACCGGGTTCCTGGGGTGACCACGGGCGAGTGACGCCGCACACGAGGAGCCTTATCGATTCGGCGTCGGGCGGCCACGCACCGTACACTTCTCGGGTTCATCGACCGGCGCGTGTTACCGCGCCCCATGGGCGATCTTGCTGAGCGTGCACCCTGATCGAAGACGCGCGAGATGGCCCGCCACGAAAGGCCCCACTTGACCGCGTTCGCTGATCCCAGCACGTTTCCGTCCATCTTCGAGACTCCCGCCGAGGCCGAGCCCGGCACCCAGACCAACACCGAGACGAACACCGAGACCGCGACCGAGACCGACGGCTTCGGCGCGCTCGGGCTGCCCCGCAAGCTCGTCCGGGCGCTCGCCCGCGAGGGCATCGTCACCCCGTTCGAGATCCAGAAGGCCACCGTCCCCGACGCGCTGGCCGGCAAGGACGTGCTCGGCCGCGGCCAGACCGGCTCCGGCAAGACGCTCGCCTTCGGCCTGCCCGTGCTCGCCCGCGTGGCCCGCGGCGACCGCGCCCGGCCGCGGCACCCCAAGGCGCTCGTCCTCGTGCCGACCCGCGAGCTGGCCATGCAGGTCAACGACGCGCTGCTGCCGCTCGGCAAGGCGCTCGGCGTGTTCCTCAAGACCGCGGTCGGCGGTGTGCCGTACGACCGGCAGATCGACGCCCTCGAGCGCGGCGTGGAGATCATCGTCGCCACGCCGGGCCGGCTCGGCGACCTGATCGAGCGCGGCATCTGCAAGCTCGACGACGTCGAGGTGACCGTGCTCGACGAGGCCGACCAGATGGCCGACATGGGCTTCCTGCCCGAGGTCACCGAGCTGCTGGCCAAGACGCCCGCGGGCGCGCAGCGGCTGCTCTTCTCCGCGACGCTCGACAACGACGTGGACACCCTGGTGCAGCGGTTCATGACCGACCCGGTCACGCACTCGACCGAACCGGCCGTCGCCACCGTCACCACGATGGACCACCACCTGCTGCTGATCCCGCCGCACGACAAGTTCCGCGTCGCGGCCTCGATCGCCGCCCGGGACGGCCGCACGATGATGTTCGCGCGGACCCAGATGGGCGTGGACCGGCTCGTCGACCAGCTCGCCGCGGTCGGCGTCCGGGCCGGCGGCCTGCACGGCGGCAAGACCCAGCGGGCGCGCACGCGTACCCTCGCGGAGTTCAAGGAAGGCCGGACCACCGTCCTCGTGGCCACCGACGTCGCCGCCCGCGGCATCCACGTCGACGGTGTGTCCCTGGTCGTCCACATCGACCCGCCGCGGGACGCGAAGGACTACCTGCACCGCGCCGGGCGCACGGCCCGCGCCGGCGAGTCGGGCTCGGTGGCCACGCTGGTGCTGCCCAAGCAGCGGCGCAGCACGCTGCAGATGCTCGGCAAGGCCGGCGTCGAACCCGAAGAGACGCGGGTCCGGGCCGGCGACGCCGCCCTGACCGAGCTGACCGGCGCGCGCGAGCCCAGCGGCGTTCCGGTGCCGCCGGACGAGCCGCGCCGCCCGCACCGCCCGGCCGGCGACCGCCGCCACGGCGGCGAGCACCGCGAGCACCGCGATCGCGACCACCGGCACGGGCCCCGCGGCCCGCGCAGCGGACCGCGCCGTACCCACTGAACACGGAGCCTTCGGTAACGTTGATCGCATGGCGACGTTGCCGAAGGTTCTGCTGTGGACCCGCACCGACCTGCCCGGCGCCGAGACGGTGGTCCTGGACGACCGCCGCGGGCTGGTCGCCCGGGGCACCCAGCTCGCGGTCGACCCGATCCCCTACCAGGCCCGTTACGAGCTGATCGCCGACGAGAACTGGCAGACCGCCCGGCTCGACGTGAGCTGCGAGGGTGCCGGCTGGATGCGGACCATAAGGATGCAGCGGGCCACCGGGCGCTGGCGGGCCACCACCGGCGAGCAGGGCGACCTTGACGCCGCCCTGGTCGCGGCCGGCAAGCGCCGGGTCGGTTTCCCCGGCATCGAGGACGCCTCCCGGCTCGAGCGCGCGCTCGACGTCGACCTCGGCGGCTCGCCGCTGACCAACACGCTGGTGATCCGCCGGCTGGGGCTGCTCAACGCGACGCCCGACCGGCCGTACAACGTGCTGACCGCCTGGGTGCTGCTGCCCAGCCTGGAGATCATCGCGGGCGAGCACACCTACACGCCGCTCGGCGGCAACCGGATCCGCTACGAGAGCGACAGCTTCCGCGCCGACATGACGGTCGACGACGCCGGCTTCGTGATCGACTACCCGGGCCTGGCCGAGCGCGGCTAGGCGGGCCACTCCCCGGTCGCCAGGAACCCGTCCAGCACCGCGAGGTGCGGCGTCAGGTCCAGGCCGGCCGCGGCCACCCAGTCGTCGGCGTAATAGGTGTCGGCATAGCGTTCCCCGCCGTCACAGAGCAGGGTCACCACCGAGCCGCGTACGCCCGCCGCGCGCATCTCCGCGATCAGCGCGAACGCGCCCCAGAGGTTCGTGCCCGTGGAGCCTCCGACGCGGCGGCCGAGCACCGCGGAGGCCGCGCGCATCGCGGCGAGCGACGCGGCGTCCGGCACCGCGAACATCCGGTCGACGACCTGCGGCTGGAACGACGCCTCGACCACCGGGCGGCCGATCCCCTCGATCCGCGAACCCAGGCCGGTGGCGACCGACCAGTCGCCGGCGACGTACGCGGGATAGAAGGCCGAGTTCTCCGGGTCGACCACGCAGATCTTGGTCGGGTGCCGCAGGTAGCGGACATAGCGCCCGATCGTCGCGCTGGTGCCGCCGGTGCCCGCACCGATCACGACCCAGGCCGGCACCGGATGCCGTTCGCGGGCCATCTGGTTGAAGATCGACTCGGCGATGTTGTTGTTGCCGCGCCAGTCGGTGGCCCGCTCGGCGTAGGTGAACTGGTCCATGAAGTGCCCGCCGAGGTCGGCGGCGAGCGCGCGGGCGGTGTCGACCACCGCGGACGGGTCGTCGACGAGGTGGCACTTGCCGCCCTGGAACTCGATCAACGCGATCTTCTCGGCCGACGTCGACGCCGGCATCACCGCGATGAACGGCAGGCCGAGCATCCGGGCGAAATAGGCCTCGGAGACCGCGGTCGACCCGGACGAGGCCTCGACGACCGTCGTGTGCGGCCCGATCCAGCCGTTGCAGAGGCCGTAGAGGAACAGTGACCGGGCCAGCCGGTGCTTGAGCGAGCCGGTCGGGTGCACCGACTCGTCCTTGAGATAGAGGTCGACGCCCCATTCCCGGGGCAGCGGGAAAGGCAGCAGATGGGTGTCGGCGGAGCGGTTCGCGTCCGCTTCGACCGCGGCGACCGCTTCGGTCACCCACGCCCGTTCGGTGTCGCTGCAACGGTCGAGCTGTTCCATGGATGCAGGCTATGCCGCCGGGGGCCGCAACGGCCGGGGCCGGTTCTCCCACTTGGCCGACAGCGCGATCGCGGTGCGCGTCGAAGCCACCCCCGGTGTCCGGTTCAGCCGCACGATCAGCCGCTCCAGCTCGGCGATCGTGCCCACCCGCACGGTCAGCAGGAACGACTCGACGCCGGCCATGAAGTACAGCGACTCGATCTCGGGCAGCTCCTTGAGCAGCGCCTGCAGGTCGTCGGCGTCGGTGGTCGACTCCTCGACGACGCCGATCAGCGCGGTCACGCCGAGCCCGACGGCCTCGGGGTCGACGTCGGCGCGGTAGCCGCGGATCACACCGGACGACTCGAGCTTTCCGACCCGCTCGTGCACCGCCGGTGCGGACAATCCGACCTGTCGGGCGAGCTCGGCGAAGGACAGCCGGGCGTTGGTACGCAACAACTCCACGAGCTGCAGGTCGATGGCATCCACGGCCTGTAGACCCTAACCGGGGCCGGGAGTGGACGATTCGCCGGTCCGCGTGAAACATGGTCAAAGGAGAGTACGGCTCGCAATCTTACCGGGGATCTTCCCACACAGTGCGTTTTCCCCGATTCCAGGACAGTGCACTCTCACGGTGCTCTAATGGCCGTACGTCCCTATGAAAGCCTCTCGCGCACTGCCGGGGCGCACATCTGACCAGTTCGAGAGGCTTTCGCTGACGCGAGGAGGGGACCGTGGACACTGGAGATCGTCTGCTGACGCCGGGCGAGGTGGCTGCGCTCTTCCGGGTCGACCCCAAGACCGTGACGCGATGGGCCGCAGCGGGCCGGATCGGGAGCATCCGGACACCCGGTGGGCACCGCCGCTTCCGCGAATCTGAGGTCCGTGCCCTGCTCGAAGGCGAAGGTGTGCTCGACGACCTCGACGACGGCGCCAACGGCCGTCCTCGCAACTCCGGGCCGTCGCAGGGCGGCAGCCACGGGCCGACCAACGCCGGGCTGCACTAGAGGCGCTCAGGGGCGCCCGCGGCCCCACCGATGACGCCGGTCCAGCGTGGCGAAAGATCATGGGCCACGCCGATCGCATCGAGGATCTTGCCGGCCACGAAGTCGACCAACTGCGCCGCGGTCGCGGCCGCGCCGGCACCGTAGAAACCCGGGCTCGCCGGCAACACGATCCCACCGGCCGCGTCGAGCTCCAGCAGGTGCAGCAGGTGACTGCGGGTCACGGGGGTCTCCCGTGGCACGAGCACGGTCGGGCGCCGTTCCTTGAGGCTCACCTCGGCCGCCCGCTGGAGCAGGTCCTTGGACAGGCCGAGCGCGATCCCGGCGCACGCCGCCGTGCTCGCCGGCACCACCACCATCCCGCGGGCCGGGTACGAGCCGCTGCTGGGCCCGGCCGCCAGGTCACCGGCCGGCCAGAACTGCAGGTCGGCGCTGGTCAGGTCGCGGCCGAGCCAGCGGGCCAGGTCGTCCTTCCAGTGCCCGTCCCGCAGCGGCGCACCGGTCTCGTCGAGGATCGTCAGCCGCGCGGCCCGGGACACGACGAGATCGACAGGCTCGCCCGCGTCGAGCAAGCCCCGCAGCACCGAAGCCGCATATGGCGTACCAGACGCTCCCGAGACCCCTACCACCCACGGCGTTCGCATACGGTCAAGCCTATGAGCCGGGCCCAGCCCCACCCGGCCCGCATACGGGAGGCCGCTGCCCATGGTGACGCCCGGTCTGTTCTGTCCCATCCCGCCGCGGATCTCCCCGCATGCCGATGACGTCCAGGACTGGCTGACCGGCTGGCTGATCGCCCGCGGCGTCCCGGACGAGACCGCGCGGCGGCTGCACGGCAGTGGCTTCGCCCGGTACGCCGGCCGCCTCTACCCCGACGCCAGCGTGCCCGACCTGCGCCTGGTCACCGCGCTGTTCACCTGGTTCTTCCTGCTCGACGACACGGTCGACGGGCACGCCGCCCCGCCGTTGGAGCGGGTCCGGGCGACCGTCGAGGGCGTCTTCGCCACGATCGACAGCGACGGCCGGCACCCGGCACCGGGCCTGACCGAGTCGATGCGGGCGATGCTGCTCGACTCGTGGCGGCCGATCACCGAAGGGCTGTCGGAGGTCTCGGTCGACCGGATCGGCGACGCCCTGCGCCACCACCTCGACGGCATCCTGGTCGAGGCGAGCAACAAATGGGTCGGCCGGCGCCCGGGCATCGTCGAATACATCCAGCTCCGGCGGGCCACCTCGGCCGCGTACGTGTCGTACGCGCTGATCGAGTTCGCCGGCGCCGTCCGGATGCGCGTCCCGGAGGCCGTCTACCACCATCCGGTCCTGCGCGAGATCAGCGCGGCCGGCAACGACCTGCTCTCCTGGTTCAACGACCTGGTCTCGCTGGAGCGCGACGAGCACACCTCGGCCGGGCACAACCTGGTGCTGGCCACGGCCCGCGAGCGCGGCCTGAGCCGGGACGCCGCGACCCGCGAGGTGATCGGCCGCTGGCAGGACCGGATGACCCGGTTCGTCGAGCTGCGCGCGGCCGTGCCGGCCTTCGGCGCCCGCATCGACGCGGCGGTCCGGCGCTACGTCGAGGGCGTCGCCGACTCGGTCCGCGGCACGATCGACTGGTCGCTGGAGTCGCCGCGCTACCCGCTGCCGCCGGCCGTGGAGGCGTGGATCAGCCGCGCAGACCCTGCAGGGTGATCAGGTCGAGCAGGGCGAAGGCGAACAGCACGATGCCGATCACGCCGTTGGCGGTGAAGAAGGCGCGGTTGACCCGGGACAGGTCCGTGGGCTTCACGATGGCGTGCTCGTAGACCAGCACGGCCGCGGTGATCGCGACGCCGGCTCCCCAGAGCCAGCCGAGGTCGGCGAGCAGGCCGAACCAGACGTAGAACGCGACCGTGACCACGTGCGTCAGCGCCGAGATGACCAGGGCGCCGCGGACGCCGTGCTTGACCGGCACCGAGCCGATGCCGATCCGGCGGTCGGCTTCCAGGTCCTGCACCGCGTAGATGCAGTCGAAGCCGCCGATCCAGGTGCCGACCGCGACGCCGAGGACGAACGCCGGCCATGACCACTCGCCGGTCACGCCGATCCAGGCGCCGACCGGGGCCACCGCCTGCGCCGCGGCCAGGAACAGCTGCGGGTAGTTGGTGAAGCGCTTCGCGTACGAGTAGATGACCAGCAGGAACAGCGCGACCGGCGACAGGACCAGGCAGAGCGGGTTGAGGGCGGCCGCGGTGGCCTCGAAGACGGCCAACGAGATCAACAAGCCGACCCACGCGGTACGCAGGGACACCGCGCCCGTGATCAGCTCGCGGTTGGCGGTGCGCGGGTTCTGCGCGTCGATCCGCCGGTCGATGATCCGGTTGGCGGCCATCGCGACCGTCCGCGCCGCGACCATCGCCACGGTGATCAGCGCCAGGGTCTCCCACTGCACGCGGCCGCCGTCGAGCCGCATGGCGGCCAGCGCGGCGACGTACGCGAACGGCAGGGCGAAGATCGAGTGCTCGATCACGACCAGCCGCATGAAGGCCCGTACCCGGTTCGGGGCCGGTGCCGCCACGGCCACCATCAGATGCCGTACTCCTTCCACCGCTTGTCGACCAACGCCGTGATCTCCGGCGACATGGTCATCTCGTCCGGCCAGCCGCGGGTGTAGCCCTCGGTCGGCAGCTTCCGGGTGGCGTCGACGCCGGCCTTGCCACCCCAGAACTGCTGGTACGACGCGTGGTCCAGGTGATCGACCGGACCCTGCGTGAGCAGCAGGTCGTGCGTGTAGTCGACGTTGCCGAACGCGCGGAACGCGACCTCGGCGTAGTCGTGGACGTCGCAGTCGTCGTCGACGACCACGATCAGCTTGGACAGCGAGAGCAGGTGGGCGCCCCAGATCGCGTTCATCACCTTCTGCGCGTGCTTCGGGTAGCGCTTCCGGATCGACACGATCACGCAGTTGTGGAACACGCCGGCGGACGGCAGGTCGTAGTCGACGATGTCCGGGATCAGCAGCCGGAGCAGCGGCAGGAAGATCCGCTCGGTGGCCTTGCCGAGCCCGTGGTCCTCCTGCGGCGGCTTCGACGTGATGATCGAGTGGTAGACCGGGTCGCGCTGCGTCGTGATGCACTCGACGTGCAGCACCGGGAACGGCTCGACCGGCGTGTAGAAGCCGGTGTGGTCGCCGAACGGGCCCTCGGGCAGCCGCTCGCCGGGCTCGATGTAGCCCTCCAGCACGATCTGCGCCTGCGCCGGCACCTGCAGCGGCACGGTCAGGCAGTCGACCATCTCCACGCGCTCGCCGCGCAGGAAGCCGGCGAACAGGTATTCGTCGATGTCGCCCGGCAGCGGCGCGCTCGCGGCGTAGCTGACCACCGGGTCCGCGCCGATCGCGATCGCCACGGGCAGCCGCTCGCCGCGCCGCTCGGCCACCGCGTGGTGCGCGGTCGAGTCCTTGTGGATCTGCCAGTGCATGCCGAGCGTGTTGTGCGAGTGCTGCTGGAGCCGGTAGAGGCCGAGGTTGCGCTTGCCGGTCTCGGGGTGCTTGGTGTGGGTAAGCCCGAAATTGTGGAAGATCCCGCCGTCACCGGGCCAGACCTGGAGCCCCGGCAGCCGGTTCAGGTCGACGTCGTTGCCCTTGTAGACGACCTGCTGGCAGGGCGCGGTCTTGACCTTCTTCGGGGGTACGGACTTGAGCTGCATCACCTTGCCCAGCCCGTCCCGGATCCCCGACCAGCCCACCGGCAGATCGGGCTTGACCAGCGCGCCGATCCGGTCGCCGATCTCGTCGAGCGACTCGACACCGAGCGCCAGCGCGGTGCGGCGCTCGGTGCCGAACAAGTTGATCGCGACGGGCATCTCGCCCCGGGTCGGCCGCTCGAACAGCAGCGCCGGCCCACCGGCCCGGACGGTGCGGGTCACGACCTCGCTGATCTCCAGCGTCGGGTCGACCGGCACGCCGACCCGACGCAGCTCACCGGCACTCTCCAGCGCGGCGATGAAGTCCTTGAGGTCCGGGTACGGGAAGCGGGCCATGCATAGCAGTCTCGCCTATGGCGGCCGTCGCACCTTCCCGGCCCCCGGGTTCAGAAGGTCAGGTCGGCCGCGGAGTCCGGCAGGCCCGCGGCGGAGCCGACGTAGATCTGTTGCGCGAACACACCGTCCGGCGGGGTCAGCGACTTGATCACCCGGCCCGCCAGGTCGACGGTCTCGATCACCACCCCGCCCGGGCGGCCTTCGAACGTGCGGACGAGCAGGCGGTCCTCGCCGATCCAGCCGACGAGCTCGGCCGGTCCGGTCACGTCGAACCGGTCGCGCACCGCACCGGTCGCGGGATCGGCGACCGCGATCGACAGGTCACCCGGCTGCCCGAGCGGCCCGCTCAGGGCGAGCCGGCCGTCGGCGGAGAAGGCTGGTGCCGCACACAGCTTCGGGTCCGAAACGTCGAAGGAGCGCCACAGCCTGCCCGCGAGGTCGTAGAACTGGACCTCGCCCGCCTCGTAGGGGGCGCTCTCGTCGGCCAGAGTCGCGGTGGTGATCGCGAACCCGGCGCTGTCCGGCGTCCACGCGAGCCGGATGTCACCCTGGCGGAAGTCCGGCACCGGCAGGACGTCGGTGCGCAACGTCGCGACGTCGACCACGACCACGGTGACCGCTCCCGTCTTGGGAACGAGCCGGAACGCGATCCGCTTGCCGTCCGGCGACCACACGCCGTCACCCGCGTTGCCGGGGAACCCGTCCCGCTCTCCCGTTGGCATCCAGCGGACCGTCTTCGAGTCGCGGTCCATGATGCCGACGCGGGTCGGGTGGACCACGCTGTTGTCGCCCTCGCCGACCAGCACCTGATCGCCGTCGGGCGACGGCATCACCGACCGGTACGGGACGCGCTCGTACTCGCCGGTCTCCCGGTCGAGCAGCAGCGAGTAATCGAAGGCCGGGCTGGGGTCCTCGACGGCCGGATCGCGGATGCCGCTGTACGCGGCGACGACCGACCCACCGGGCCCGCTCGCGACCTGGTTGCCGCCGCCCCCGTTGACGGCGACACCCGCGCCCAGGGCCGCGCAGACCGCGACGCCGACACCGGCCGCGAAGCCGGCCCGCCGCCGGCGCCGGGCACCGGCCAGCGCGGCCCGGGCCAGCCCGGGCGGCGGCGGCCCGTCGTCGGCCAGCTGCTCGAACGTCTCCCGCAGCAGTCGATCCGTCATCGCGACGCGTCCTCCTTCGTGGCGTCCAAGGTGAGCTCCGGGGCGAGCTGGCGCAGGCGGGCGAGCGCCCGCACGGCCTGGCTGCGGACGGTCGACTCCGCGCAGCCGAGGATCTCCGCGATCTCCGCGTCGGGGCGGTCCTCGAAGTAGCGCAGCACCAGCACGGCGCGATGCTTCGGCGCGAGCCGCGCCAGCGCCTGGCGCAACGCCAGGTGCAGGTCGACGTCGGCCGTCGCGTCGCCGGTCACGGCCGTCTCCGGCACGGTGTCGGTCGCCACCTCGGGCCGCCGGCGCAGGCTGCGCCACCAGCTGGTCCGCTGGCGGTAGAGCGCGGTGCGCAGATAGGCCTCCGGCGCGCCGGAGCGGATCCGCGGCCAGTGCCGGGCGCCCTTGATGAGCACCGTCTGCAGCAGATCCTCGGCCTGCTGGCGATGCCCGGTCAGCGCGAGCGCCGTGCGGAACAGCGCGTGCGAGCGCGCCGCGACGAAGTCGCTGAACTCCGCCTCGAGATCAGCGTCCATGCTCGTCCCTCATACCCCTGACAACGCCGGCGGTCGGCCGGCTGCTGCTTCAGGAAACGCGCGCACCGGCGATCGCGTCGGCGACGTCGTCGGCCCGCGTGCGCCGGCCGGTCCAGTTGGCCAGGTTGGACTTCTGCACGGCCCAGGCGGTGACCGCCCGGCCGTCGCGGGTCTCGATCCGCAGCCCGCCGTAACCGGTCTTCGCGTCGGCGACGTCGGCCAGCGGCAGCCGCTGGGTCCGCAAGGGGTTGCGCACCTCGACGTCCGTCTCGGTCAGCGTCACGGCCGGCCGCAATGCCAACAGCGCCGGCAGCAGCACGGCAGCGAGGCCGAACACGAGCGCATAGGAAAGCGCGAGATCCAACCCGTCACGCGCGACAGCGATCCCGGCGCGGACGATCACCCACAGCCCGAAGGCGATGAACACGATCCCGAATATCCGACCGGCCAGCGATACCCGCCACGTCTGCCGCATCGGCACAGGATAGTGATGGCGATCAGAGGCCGCCGTAGGAGTGGAGGCCCGTGAAGAAGATGTTGACGCCGAACAGGTTCATCAGCATCGTCAGGAAGCCGAGCACCGCGATCCAGGTCGCCGTGGTCTTCTTGACGCTCGGTGTCGCCCGGGCGTGCAGGTAGCCCGCGTAGACGATCCAGGAGATGAACGCCCAGACCTCCTTCGGGTCCCAGCCCCAGTAGCGGCCCCACGCCGACTCCGCCCAGATCGGGCCCGCGATCAGCGCGCCGAAGGTCCAGATCGGGAACGCGAACGCGTGCAGGCGGAACGAGAGGCGCTCCAGGACCGCCGCCGAGGGGAGGCGCTCGCCCAGGCTGAACGGGAACCCGGCGCGACCCTTGTCCCAGCCGGAGCGGATCAGGAACAGGCCCGCCGGCACGAAGCCGATCAGGAACACGCCCGACGAGATGGCCACGGCGGTCACGTGGATCGCCAGCCAGTACGAGTCCAGCGCCGGCACCAGCGGGCCGACCGGCACGTAGAGGAACAGGGCGGCGACGCCCAGCAGGACCACCTGGGTCAGCGCGACGTAGAGGCCCAGGTGGCGCAGCGCCGGACGCTGGACCATCACGACGATCCACGCCACCGCGGCGACCGAGGTGGCCGCGAGGACGTACTCGTACATGTTGCCCCAGGGGAGCCGATCGCCCGCGACGCCGCGGAAGACCAGCGAGCCGAACTGCGCGGCGCCCGCGAGCACCAGCACCGCGGCGGCGATCCGGCCCGCCCAGAGCCCGCGGCCCGGCGGCGGAGCCTGCTTCTTGACCTCTTCGATCACCTCGACCACCGGCGGGCCGCCGGCGCCCACCAGCTCTCGCGTCGCCACGCGAGCGACGACACCGCGGTCGCCGAACGCGTACACGGCGGCGTAGCAGATCATCGCGACGAGGTAGCCGAGCATGGCCACCACAAGCAGCGCGTCCGACAAGGCGGCCATCAGGTCTTCTTCTCTCTCACGGCGGCGACGGTCGAAGCGAACTCCTCGGCGAAGCCGGGGTAGTCGGTGCGCGGCAGCCCACCGGCTTCGAGCAATCTACTACTGGACGTCGGAGACGGGGAAGTCAGTCGGAAGAAGACGCGCCGGCGCTTTCCGAACAGCGAGCCCATCAGCCCGCCGAGCGCGAGCACCGCCGCGACCAGCGCGATGCCCTGGCCGGGGTCGTGCCGCACGGACAGCGTCGCGTACTCCTTCGTGCCGACGAACCGCACCGTCGAACCGTCGTCGAGCGTCCAGGTGTCGCCGGGCCGCAGCAACTTGGGCTCGCCGACGGGCTTGAGCCGGCCCGCGTCGATCTGCCCCTGGTCGAGCCGGTACACCGAACTCGGGATGCCCGCGTCGAGGCCCAGGTTGCCGCGATAGGCGGTGAGCATCAGGGCGGGGTTGTTCTCCGCCGGGAACCGCGACGTCACGAACGGCGGCTGGTCCGGCGCGGTCGGCAGGTAGATCCCGTCGAAGCCCATCTGCAGCGACGGGTCGCGCTTGCCGGTCGCCGGGTCGACGTTGGCGTCCGGGAACGAGATCGCGCCGGTGCTGGTCTGCATCTCGTCGGTCGAGAGGAACGGGCCTTCCTTGGTCTGCGTCTTACCGAACCGGTCGGTGTAGCTCAGGATCGGCGCGTAGCCGTGGCCGAGCAGGTAGACCGAGGCGCCGTCGAGCCGCAGCGGGTCGTTGACCGAGAAGCTCGTCTTGCGGGTCGGCCCGTCGCCCTCGACGGTCGCCGACGCGCGGAACTCCTTGGGCTGCCCGCTCGGCTGGTACGTCGCCGTGAAGTCCTCGAGCGTCAGGCAGAACGGCGGCAGCTTCCCCTCGTCGACGCGTGGGCCGAGCTTCGACTCGTCGTACTGCTGCAGGCTGTTGCAGAAGCTCGTGTCCTTGCCGGCGACCAGGATGCGGTTGCCGTGCCAGCCGTACCAGGAGCCGAGCGCGACGGCGACCAGCACCGCCATCAGCGAGAAGTGGAAGATCAGGTTGCCGGTCTCCTTGAGGTAGCCCTTCTCGGCCGAGACCGTGTCGCCGCGGACCGCGACGCGCCAGCGCTGCTTGCGCAGCGCGGCGGCCACCCCGTCGATGTCGCCGGCGTAGTCGTCGACCGTGTCGTGTTGCGGCAACCGGTCGAGCCGGGCAGGCACGTTCGGGGGTACGGAGCGGATCGCGCGGTAGTGGTCGCGCAGGCGCGGGATCACGCAGCCGATCAACGACGTGAACAGCAGCAGGTAGATCGCCGCGAACCAGGCGGAGCCGAAGACGTTGAAGCCGTCGACCTTCTCGATCCACGGCGCGAGCGTCGGGTGCTCGCGGTAGTACTGCTGCACCTGCTCGATCGCGACGTTGCTCTGCGGCAGCACCGAGCCCGGGATCGACGCGACGGCCAGCAGGAAGAGCAGCACGAGCGCCGTCCGCATGCTGGTGAGCTGCCGCCAGAGACCGCGGGCGACGCCGAACAGGAAGCCGCCCCAGCCGGACGGGCGGGGTGCCTCCGGCGGGGCGGGTCGCGTCTCGGTCGCGGTCATCAGATGCCGATCTTCCCGACGCCGACGCTGGTCTGCAGCCAGATCAGGAAACTGTTCCAGCCGCCCGTGACCAGCGCCAGCCCGATTAGGATCAGCAGCGCGCCGCCGACCCGGGTCACCCACCTGCTGTTGCGTCGGATCAGCTTGAACAGCCCGAGCAGCCGGGTGAAGAACAGCCCGAAGACCACGAACGGGATGCCCAGCCCGAGGCAGTACGCGACCGCGAGCACGACGGCCCGGTCGGCCTGCCCCGAGGTGCTGGCCAGCAGCAGCACCGCGCCCATGGTCGGGCCGACGCACGGCACCCAGGACAGCGCGAAGACCGCGCCGAAGACCGGCGCCGCGAGCAGGCCCGCCTTGGGCAGCGCCTGGATCCGCAGCTCGCGCTGCAGGCCAGGGATCACACCGAGGAACGCCAGCGCCAGCACGATGATCAGCGAGCCGACCACGATCTCCAGCACCCGGCGGTGCTCGACCATCACCCAGCCGACCCGGCTGACCAGCACCGCGACCAGCACGAACACGGTGGTGAAGCCGACGATGAACAGCATGGTCCCGGCCAGCACCCGGCTCCGCTCGCGCACCTTGCGCTCGAGCTCCGAGCCGGCCAGGCCGGTGACGTACGACAGGTAGCCGGGCACGAGCGGGAGCACGCACGGCGAGAGGAAGCTGACCAGCCCGGCCAGTGCGGCGCCGCCGATCGCGAAGAGCAGCGGGCCGCCGGTGGCCAGATTCTCGAACGTCTCGCCCATCAGGACGCCTCGGCGGCGACCCGCTCGACGATCGGCTCCAACTGCTGCTGGGTGACGGCGCGGCGGATCACGTACGCGATGTCGCCGGACCGGTCGAGGATGATCGTGGCGGGGATGGAGTTCGGCGGGATCTCGAAGCCGAGCGCGAGCTTGCTCGACGGGTCGAACACGCTCGGGTACGCGACGCGCTGGTTGTGGAACGCGAGCGCGGCGTCCCGGTTGTCGCGGATGTTGATGCCGAGGAAGTCGACACCCTTCGCCTTGGTCGCCTCGTACACGTTCTCCAGGTCGTCGATCTCGGCCCGGCAGGGCGCGCACCAGGAGCCCCAGAAGTTGACGACGACGACCTTGCCGGCGCTGGCCGCCGAGTCGTAGGAGCCGCCTTCGAGCAGTTCGCCTTCGACCGCCGGGGCGGACGGGCGCTTGCCGGCGGCGCACTCGATGAAGCCCTCGCTGGAGGTCGAGCAGAGGTCCTTCCAGCTGTCACCGCCGCGGCCGGCGACCACGTACACGACGGCGGCCACCGCGAACACGGCGACCGCTATCCCGACGAGGAGCCCGCGACGGCGCACGTCAGGCGCCCTTGGCGTGGCGCGCGTTGGGCGAGAGCGCGACCAGATGCGCGGCCGGCTCCGAGTAGCCGATGCCGACCACCTTGGCGCCGTCGAAGTGGAACGAGGTCAGGCTGCACAGTCCACATTGGCGCTTGCGCGGGTCGTGCCAGAGCCGCTTGCGCTCGACGTACCGCCGCAGGGTCCAGATCGGCAGTTGGTGCGAGATGCAGACGGCCTCGTGCCCCTCGGCGGCGACCCGGGCGGCGTGCACGGCGGCGAACATCCGCTCCGCGATCGCCCGGTAGGCCTCGCCCCAGGACGGGGTCAGCGGGTCGCGCAGCACCCACCAGTTGCGCGGGTCACGGAACGAGCCGTCGCCGGGCGAGACCCGCTTGCCCTCGAACCAGTTGCCGCTCTCGATCAGCCGCTCGTCGACCGCGACCGGGAGGCCGAACTGGGCCGCGATCGGCTCGGCGGTCTCCTGGGCGCGCTCCAGCGGGCTGGCCACGACGTGCGTGACGTCGCGGTCGGCGAGGGCCTGCGCGGCGGCTTTGGCCATCTGCGCGCCCAGCTCGCTGAGCTTGAAGCCGGGCAGGCGCCCGTACAGGATCTTGTCTGGGTTGTGCACCTCGCCGTGCCGCAGCACGTGCACCACCGTCGTCGTCAACTCGCGCCCCCCGCGTCCGCCGCCGCCCGCGCCGCGCCCGGCAGGGCCGCGGCCAACACCTCGAGAGCGGCGTCGTCGATCGCCGCTGACACGAACCACGACTCGAACGCGCTCGGCGGGAGGTAGACGCCGGCGTCGAGCATCGCGTGGAAGAACGCCTTGAAGGCGGGCACGTTCTGGGCGCGGGCGCCGTCGAAGTCGACCACGTCGGCGTCGGTGAAGAAGATCGAGAACATGTTGCCGGCGTACGAGAGCCGGTGCGGCACGCCGGCGCCGGCGAGCGCCTCGGCGGCGAGCTTGCCCACGGTGCCCGCGGTCTCGTCGAGGCGACGGTAGACGGCGTCGTCGGCGAGCCGCAGCGAGGCGAGGCCGGCGGCGCAGGCGAGCGGGTTCCCGGACAGCGTGCCGGCCTGGTACACCGGCCCGGCCGGGGCCAGCTTCTCCATGATCTCGGCCCGGCCGCCGAACGCCGCGGCCGGCAGCCCGCCGCCCATCACCTTGCCGTAGGTGAACAGGTCGGCGCCGGTCTCCTCGATGCCGGCCCAGCCGGACCTCGAGACGCGGAAGCCGGTCATCACCTCGTCGACGACGAACAGCGCGCCGTTGGCGTGCGCGATCCGGGCGACGCCCGCGTTGAACCCGTCCCGCGGCGCGATCACGCCCATGTTGCCGGGCGCGGCCTCGGTGATCACGGCCGCGATCTCGGCGCCGTCCTTGGCGAAGATCGCCTCGACCGCGGCGAGGTCGTTGTACGGGAGCACGATCGTGTCGGCCGCCGCGGCGCCGGTGACGCCCGGCGAGTCGGGCAGCGCGAACGTGGCGACGCCGGAGCCGGCGGAGGCCAGCAGCGCGTCGACGTGGCCGTGGTAGCAGCCGGCGAACTTGACGATCTTCGGCCGGCCGGTGAAGCCGCGGGCCAGCCGGATCGCCGACATCGTCGCCTCGGTGCCGGAGTTCACCAGGCGCACCTGGTCGATCGGGGTGCGGGCGACCATCTCGGCGGCCAGTTCGACCTCGCCCGGGGTGGGCGTGCCGAAGCTCGTGCCGCGGGCGGCGGCCGCCTGGACGGCGTCGACCACAGCCGGGTGGGCGTGCCCGTGGATCAGCGGACCCCACGAGCAGACGAGGTCGAGATAGCGGCGGTCGTCGGCGTCGAACAGCCAGGGACCCTCGCCGCGGACCATGAAGCGGGGGGTGCCGCCGACCGCGCGGAACGCGCGCACAGGGGAGTTCACCCCGCCCGGGGTCAGCTCTCGGGCGCGGCGGAACAGGGCCTCGGATGCCGGCGCGTCGGGCGAGTACCGACCGGGGCCGGCCGAATATGTTTCGGTCACGGTGCTGCCATTCTGACAGCGTGTAGGAGATGGCAGCCAGGCGCCCCTACGGCTGACGCTCGACAGGCCGGTCCCGGGAGATCGCGATAGGCTCCTAGCGTGGATCGACCGGAGCTGTCCATCGCCGTGCGACGCACGCCCGAAGAGGTCGTGCTGAGTCTCGCCGGCGAGATTGACATGCTCACCGGCAACCGGTTGGTGAACGCGATCACCGAGGTTCTGACCGAGCCGACGCCACGGATCACCCTCGATCTCGCCGGCGTCACGTTCTGCGACTCCACCGGCCTCGGCACGCTCGTCGTGCTCAGCCGCAAGGCGCGGGACGCACAGAGCGTGTTGATCCTGACCAACGTCGGTGACTTTCTGATGCGGGTGCTCGACATCACCGGCGTACGCTCCGCGCTCATGGTCAAGAACAACGAGCCTTCCAGCTGAGGCTGGCGCCTAGCCCCAGCGGGCCTGCTCCAGCATCGCGATCGCCCGGTCGCGCGAGCCCTCCTCGCCGCTGCGCAGCAGCGCGGTGGCCGCGTCGACCGCCTCGGCCAGGCTCTTCCAGCGCGCCTCGCGCTCGCGCACGTCCTCACTGTGCGCGGCGAGTTGGCGACTCTTCGTCCACAGGTCGACGAAGACCGAGACCTTGGCACGGAGCACCCAGGGATCGAACGGCTTCGTCAAGTAGTCGACCGCACCCGCCGCGTAACCACGCAGCGCGAGTTGCGCGTCCCGGTCGGCCGCGGTGAGGAAGATGATCGGCACGTGCCGGGTCCGCTCGCGGCGCTTGATGTGGTTGGCCGTCTCGAAACCGTCCATGTCCGGCATCTGGGCGTCCAGCAGGATCACGGCGAAGTCGTCGACCAGCAGCTGTTTCAGCGCCGCCTCGCCACTTTCGACCGCCACTGACTTCACCGGCAGCCCTTGCAGGATCGCCTCCAACGCGAGGAGGTTTTCCTTGCGGTCGTCGACCAGCAGTGCTTTCGCGGTGCCACTCACCGTCCCACCCTAACGGTCAAGCTGCCCGCCTTCCTGGCTCGTGCGGTCGGCGGTGCCGTGCACCCAGCTCGCCATCAGGTCGATCAGCTCGTCGAGGTCGACCGGTTTGGTGATGTAGTCGGTCGCGCCGGCCGCGATCGCGGACTCGCGGTCGCCGGGCATCGCCTTGGCGGTCAGGAACACCACCGGCAGGCCCGCGTTGTGGTGGTTGCGCCGGATCACCCGGGTGGTCTCGTATCCGTCCTGGTCGGGCATCATCGCGTCCATCAGCACGATGTCGACCTCCGGGTGCTCGGCCAGCGCGCGCACGCCGTCGCCGCCGTTGTCGGCGTAGAGCACCGACATGCCGTGCAGCTCCAGCGCGCTGGTCAGGGCGAAGACGTTGCGGACGTCGTCGTCGATGATCAGCACGGTGGCGCCGTCCAGGGCCCGGCTGGCCGCGCTCGGCTGCCGCACGGTCTCGGTCGTGGGACGCAGCAGCGGCGGCACGGTGCTGCGCGGCGGCGCGGGCGCCGGCATCGGCGCGACGACCGCGTCGGGCGCGAGCACATCGGGCACGAGCAGCGTGAACGTCGAACCCACACCGGGCTCGGAGACCACCGTGATCGTGCCGCCGATGAGCCGGGCCAGGTCGCGGCTGATCGACAGGCCCAGCCCGGTGCCGCCGTACCGCCGGCTGGTGGTGCCGTCGGCCTGTTGGAACGCCTCGAAGATCAGGCTCAGCTTGTCGTCGGGCACCCCGATGCCGGTGTCGGTGACCGAGAAGGCGAACACGGTGCGGGCCGCCTGCAGCGCCGGGACGTCGAGGTCCGGGCTCGGCTCGGCGGTCTGGATGCGCAGCGCCACCTCACCCGTGTCGGTGAACTTGACCGCGTTCGAGAGCAGGTTGCGCAGGATCTGCTGGAGCCGCTGGGCGTCCGTGATCAGCATCTCCGGCAGGTCCGGCCCGGTCTCGACCACGAAGCGCAGGCCCTTGTCCTCGGCCTGTGGCGCGAACGCCTGCTCGACGTACCCCCGGATCTCGTCGAACCGCAGCTCCGTCGGCTCGACGTCCATCCGGCCGACCTCGATCTTCGACAGGTCCAGGATGTCGTCGATCAGCGAGAGCAGGTCCGACCCCGCACTGTGGATGGTGCGGGCGAACTCGATCTGCTTGGCGGTCAGGTTCTCGTCCGGGTTGTCGGCCAGCAGCCGGGCTAGTAGTAGGAGCGAGTTGAGCGGCGTACGCAGCTCGTGGCTCATGTTGGCGAGGAACTCGGTCTTGTACGCACTTGCGGCGGAGAGCTGCCGCGCCTTCTCCTCCAGGCCGATCCGGGCCAGCTCGATCTCCTGGTTCTTCGTCTCGATGTTGATGTTCTGGTCGGAGAGGAGCTTCGCCTTCTCCTCCAGCTCGTTGTTGGTGCGCTGCAGCTCGGCCGACTGCTCCTGCAGCTCGTGCGCGAGCCGCTGCGACTGGGCCAGCAGCTCCTCCGTGCGCCGGTTGGCCTGGATCGTGTTGAGGGCCACGCCGATGGTGGCGACGAGCCGCTCCAGGAACGTGAGGTGCAGGTCCGAGAACGCGTCGATGCAGGCGAACTCGATGACGCCGAGCACCTCGCCCTCGAACAGCACCGGCAGCACGACCAGGTCGCGTGGGCGGGCGTCGAGCATCCCGGAGCGCAGCGTGAGCGTGCCGGTGGGCTCGGCGCCGACCCGGATCGGGCGGCGGGACAGCGCCGCCTGGCCGACCAGCCCCTCGCCCGGGCCGAAGACGACGTGGTGGTCGCGGGCGACGTAGCCGTACGAGGCGGTCAGCCGCAGCCGGACCACACCCTCGTCGGTGTCGGCGAGGAAGAACGCGCCGAGCTGGGCGTCGACCAGCGGGGTGACCTCGGTCATGATCATGCGGCAGACCTCGCCGAGGTCGCGCTGGCCCTGCAGCAGGCCGCCGATCCGGGCCACGTTGGAGTCGAGCCAGCCCTGCTCGGCGTTCTTCTTCGTGGTCTCGCGCAGGGTGACGATCATCTGGTTGATGTTGTCCTTGAGGTCGGCGACCTCGCCCTGCGCCTCGACGGTGATGCGCTGGGTCAGGTCGCCCCTGGTGACGGACGTCGACACGCCGGCGATCGCGCGGAGCTGCGTGGTCAGCGTCGAGGCGAGCTGGTTGACGTTGTCGGTCAGGTCGCGCCAGGTGCCGGACACGCCCTTCACCTGGGCCTGGCCGCCGAGCTTGCCCTCGATGCCGACCTCGCGGGCGACCCGGGTGACCTCGTCGGCGAAGCTGGAGAGCTGGTCGACCATCGTGTTGACCGTGTTCTTCAGCTCCAGGATCTCGCCCTGCGCGTCGACCGTGATCTTCTGGCCGAGGTCGCCCTTCGCGACCGCCGTGGTGACGGACGCGATGTTGCGGACCTGGCTGGTCAGGTTGGACGCCATCGAGTTCACGTTGTCGGTCAGGTCGCGCCAGGTGCCCGCGACGCCGCGGACCTGGGCCTGACCGCCGAGCTGACCCTCGATGCCGACCTCGCGGGCCACGCGCGTGACCTCGTCGGCGAAGCTCGACAGCTGGTCGACCATCGTGTTGACCGTGTTCTTCAGCTCCAGGATCTCGCCCTGCGCGTCCACCGTGATCTTCTGGCTCAGGTCGCCGCGGGCCACCGCCGTGGAGACCTGGGCGATGTTGCGGACCTGGCTCGTCAGGTTGGACGCCATGAAGTTCACGTTGTCGGTCAGGTCGCGCCAGGTGCCCGCGACGCCGCGGACCTGGGCCTGACCGCCGAGCTTGCCTTCGGTGCCGACCTCGCGGGCCACGCGGGTGACCTCGTCGGCGAAGCTGGACAGCTGGTCGACCATCGTGTTGACCGTCGACTTGAGCTCGAGGATCTCGCCGCGGGCGTCCACCGTGATCTTCTGGCCGAGGTCACCCTTCGCGACCGCCGTGGTGACGGACGCGATGTTGCGGACCTGGCTGGTCAGGTTGGACGCCATCGAGTTGACGTTGTCGGTGAGGTCGCGCCAGGTGCCGGAGACGCCCTTCACCTGGGCCTGGCCGCCGAGCTTGCCCTCGGTGCCGACCTCGCGGGCGACGCGGGTGACCTCGTCGGCGAAGCTGCTCAGCTGGTCCACCATCGTGTTGACGGTGTTCTTCAGCTCCAGCATCTCGCCGCGGGCGTCGACGGTGATCTTCTGGCTCAGGTCGCCCTTCGCGACCGCGGTGGACACCTGGGAGATGTTGCGGACCTGGCTGGTCAGGTTGCCGGCGAGCTGGTTCACGTTCTCCGTGAGGTCGCGCCAGGTGCCGGAGACGCCGCGGACCTGGGCCTGACCGCCGAGCTTGCCCTCGGTGCCCACCTCGCGGGCCACCCGGGTGACCTCGTCGGCGAAACTCGACAGCTGGTCCACCATCGTGTTGACGGTGTCCTTCAGCTCCAGGATCTCGCCCTGCGCGGCCACCGTGATCTTCTGGGAGAGGTCGCCGTTCGCGACCGCCGTGCTCACCTGGGCGATGTTGCGGACCTGGGCCGTCAGGTTCGACGCCATCGAGTTGACGGAGTCGGTGAGATCCTTCCACGTGCCGGCCACGTTGGGTACGGCCGCCTGGCCGCCGAGCTTGCCCTCGGTGCCCACCTCGCGGGCCACGCGGGTGACCTGCTCGGCGAACAGCCGCAGCGTGTCGGTGAGCGAGTTCATGGTGTCGGCCAGCGCGGCGACCTCGCCGCGGGCGCTCACGGTGATTTTCTGGCTCAGGTCGCCGCGGGCCACGGCGGTCGCCACCGCGGAGATCGAGCGGACCTGGTGGGTCAGGTTGCTCGCCATCGTGTTGACCGAGTCTGTGAGGTCCTTCCAGGTGCCGGCGACGCCACGGACGTCGGCCTGGCCGCCCAGCTCACCCTCGGTGCCCACCTCGCGGGCCACCCGGGTGACCTCGTTGGAGAAGCTGGAGAGCTGGTCGACCATCGTGTTGACCGTGCGGCCGATGCGCAGGAACTCACCGCGCAGCGGGCGGCCGTCCATCTCCAGCGCCATGTGCTGGCTGAGGTCGCCGTCGGCGACGGCCACGATGACGCGGGCGATCTCGGTGGTCGGCCGGCCCAGGTCGTCGATCAGCGAGTTGATCGCACGCTGGCTCTCCGCCCACGACCCGTCGTAGCCCTCCTCGTCGAGCCGCTCGGTGAGCCGACCGTCGCGACCGACGATCCGGCTGATCCGGCGCACGTCGAGGTGCTGCCGCTCCTGCATGGCGACGACGTCGTTGAAGGCGTCGGCCACCTCGCCGGCCAGCCCGGCCCGCCGGGCCAGGCGCACCTTGAGATCGCCACGCGCGACCCGACGCAGTGCTTCGGCCAACTCTTCGAGCTGACGCCGGTTCTCGGCCTGGCTCTGCTTGTCGTCGGCGGCGGACTGCTCCGCGGCGGTGGTTGATTTCGCCGTGGTCATGGGGTTCCTCGCTCGGTCTGCTCGGGAGGTTGTCGACGGGGGGAGGCCGCCGGCAGCCTTCCCATCATGGCCTTTGCCGCATGGCGGGCGCGAGGCCGTGGGTCGGGATTAGGGCGACCAGACGGGACGCCCAGGAACATTTAGCCACCTCGACCACCCTGCCAGCCGCCCCGAACCGACCGCCAGACGCGCCCGAACCGCCGATTGCCGCATATCAGACACCTGACATGATTGCCGACACCACGCCACCCCCGCGCCCGCGCCGGACCCACCGGTCTGCGGCTTTGGCGGCTGCGGCCCAACGCTCCGCAGCGGCCTTGGCGACCGCTACTCCCGGTCTGCGGCGGCCCGGTCCGCGCCGGAACCCAACGGGCCGCGGCGGCCTGGAGACCGCTGGGCCGCGGTGTCCGCGGGTCGGCGGTCGCCGGTCCGTCGGAGCGCCCGTTGGGCGGCCCTCGCCCGGCGCCAGAGGTTGCGGGCCGCGCCTGCGTGTGGGGGCGGTTGGTTGGGGAACGGGTCAGCGCGGAGGGCTGATCGGGGTCATCCTGTTGTGGCTTTCGGCGCATGGGGGGCGTGTGGCCACGGGTACGGACCAGACCGGGCGGCTTGGAACATTCCGTCGCTTCGGGGCAGGATGCTAAGCGTGTCAGGGGAGGTCGTCGCGGGCCGGGTCGAGCACGTCCGTCATGTGCGGCTGCCGGCCGACCGGCGCACACCGGCTGCCGCGCGGGCCCTGGTGCGGGCTGTGCTGGCCGAAGCCGGGCTCGACGACCTCAGCAACGAAGCCCTGCTGCTGACCACCGAGCTGTCCACCAACGCGGTCGTGCACGCCGGGACCGAGCTCGACATCGAGGTCGCCGCCGACTCAATCGGGCTGACCGTCACCGTCACCGACTTCGCCGGTGGGCCGATCGAGACCGTGTTGGTTCGACCCCGGCCGGATGTTTCTGATTTGTCGGAGATTTCGGAACGCGGGCGTGGGCTCCTTCTGGTCGATCACTTCGCGTCGCGCTGGGGCACCATCCACGAGGGCGCGCGCAAGGGTGTCTGGTTTCGGCTCGACCGGGCGGAGGCCGCCGAGGCGCCGCACGCGGTCGTGCCCAGGCAGCTCGCCACCGGCGCCGCGCTCGGCAGCCCGCCCGTGGTGACCGCGGTGGCGCCCGGGCCGACGCCCACCGCCACTGAGATGGCCGCCCTCAGCCAGACCTCGCCGGACGCCTACTCCGATGACCCGCTCCCCGACTTCGCCAGCGACCTGCTCGCCCGGGTCGCCGAGATGGTCGGTGCCGCCGGTGGCATCGTCCGGCTCGACCGTGGCGACGGCGCCGGTTCCCGGGTGCTGGCCCGCTACGGCCGCACGCCCCGGCCCGACGACGATCTGGTGCGAATGCCGCTCGCCGTCAACCGGCCCTACAGCGGCGAGCTTGAGCTTGACGCCGCGCCGTCGACCTACGCGCAGCCGCTGGCCGCGCTCGTCACCGAGCGGCTGTCGCTCTACGTCGAGAACGACCGCCTCCGCCGGGCCGACCTGCGCCGGCAGAGCTGGCTCACGTTCCTCGCCGAGGCGAGCGAGTTGCTGGCGCAGTCGCTGGACGTACACCTGACAATGGCGCTGATCCCGCAGTTGGTCGTGCCGCGGCTCGGGCAGTGGTGCGCCGTGCACACCACCGACGAGTGGGGGCGGTTGCACCTCGCGGCGGCCAGCCACGCCGACGAGTCGATGTTGGCGCGGCTGCACGCGGTGCTCGCGGAGACCGGGCCCGAGTCGATGTTGGCGCGGCTGCGCGAGGCGTCGCGGACCGAGTCGCAGGTGCCGCTCGGCGCGCCGATGGAAGGTTTCGCGGTGCCGCTCGTGGCGCGCGGGCAGCGGCTCGGCACTCTCGCGGTCGGCCGGCACCAGCGCCATCGGCACGACCCGGACGAGATCGCCGTGATCGAGGACGTGGCGCGGCGCGCCGGGCTCGCGATCGAGAACGCGCGGATCCACGAAGAGCGCCGCAAGGTCGCGCACACGCTGCAACAGTCGCTGCTGCCGCCCGTGCTGCCGGTGGTCAAGGGCATCGGCTTCGCCGCCGAGTACGTGCCGACCGGCGACGCGGCCGAGGTCGGCGGCGACTTCTACGACGTGGTGCCGCTCACCGATGATCGCTGGCTCGTCGTCGTCGGCGACGTGTCCGGCAAGGGCGTCCCCGCGGCGGCGGTCACCGGGCTCGTCCGCGACGTGATCCGGGTGCTGGTGCACGACGCGCGGCCGCTGCCCGAGGCCCTGCACCGGCTCAACGAGACGCTCGTCGAGCGCGGCGGCGGCCGTTACTGCACGCTGGCGCTCGCCGCGGTCGGCCCGGCCGCCTCCGGCGACGGCGCCCTGGCCGTCTCGCTGCACCTGGCGGGCCACGACCGGCCCGTCGCGGTGCGCGCGGACGGACGAGCCAGCTTCGTGGGTACGGGCGGCACGGCGCTCGGCCTCCTCGACGACGTCGCGACGCCGGTGGCCGAGCTGACCCTGCGCCCGGGCGACGCGCTGGTCTTCTACACCGACGGCGTGACCGAGCGGCGGCGCGGCCGCGACCTGTTCGGCCCCGAGCGACTGCGGGACGCCGCGGCGCCGCTCGCCGGCTACTCGGCGGATGTGGTGGCCGCGCGGCTCAAGACCGCCGTGATCGGGTTCTCCGCCGACACGCCCCGGGACGACATCGCGATCCTGGTCCTGCGGAACGACTTCGTGCCCGGGTAGGTCTGCGATGGAGCGGATCCGGTGGTCGGTGGACCAGGTTGATCCGGGTTCCGATGAACGGATCATGGAGATCGGCTGCGGCGGGGGTACGGCGGCCGCGCTGGTCTGCGGTCGGCTCGTGACCGGTTCGCTGACGGCGATCGACCGGTCGCTGACGGCGGTGCGGCGCACGCTCGCCCGGAACGGTTCGTGCGTCGAGTCGGGCCGGCTGACCGTGCTCCAGGCGCCGTTCACTTTCGACGGCGTCGGTGAGCTGGGCGGGTTCGACAAGATCTTCTCGATCAACGTGAACCTGTTCTGGACCTCGCCGGCCCGGGAGGAACTGGCGCTGCTGCGGCGGCTCCTGGTGCCGGGCGGTGCGATGTTCGCCTGCTGGGGGCGGGGTCCGACGCCGGGGCGGTCCGACGAGATCGCCGCGCGTACCGCCGCCCGCTTCTCCGACGCCGGCTTCGAGACCTCGGTGATCTCCTCGGCCGGTCTCCAGTGTGTGAGGGCTTTGTCCGTTTAGCGTGACTTGGTGACCAGCGCCGTCGAACCCGGTTCGAACAAGTACACCGCGCTCGCGGCGATGGTGTTCGCGGTCGCGATGACGTTCATCGACCAGACGATCGTGTCGATCGCCGTGCCCGACATCTCCGGCGAGCTCGGTGTCTCCGCGGCCGCGATCCAGTGGGTGATCAACGGCTACCTGCTGTCGCTGTCCGCGTTCTTCGCGTTCGGCGGGCGGCTCGCCGACATCCTCGGCCACCGGCGGATGGTGCTCATCGGCGTCACGATCTTCGCGGTCGCCTCGGCCCTCTGCGGCGCGACCCCGGCGGGCGACGCGGCCGAGGCGTGGCTGATCATCTTCCGGGTCATCCAGGGCTTCGGCGCCGCGCTGCTGTTCCCGGCCGCGCTCGCGATCGTGGTGGCCGCGTTCCCGCTGCGGCAGCGGGGCCGGGCCTTGGCGATCTTCTTCGGCATCAGCGGCGGCCTGACGGCGATCGGCCCGATCCTGGGCGGCTGGCTCACGCAGTACACCTGGCGGGCGATCTTCTGGGTGAACGTACCCGTGGCGATCATCGCGATTGTGCTCACCTGGCTGGCCCGGGTGAACCCGGCGCACCGGCGCGAGAAGCTCGACTGGCGCGGCGCCGGCTTGATCGTCGCGGGCATGGCGCTGAGCGTGCTGGGCCTGCAGCAGGCCAGCTCGTGGGGTTGGGACAGCTGGCGGACGTGGCTGTGCATCGTCGCCGGGTTCGCGATCCTGGTGGTGTTCGTGCTGGTCGAGTTGCGGACGCCGGTCCCGCTGATCAAGGTGCGGATCTTCCAGGACCGCGCGTTCACGATCGACAACGCGGTGCTCTTCTTCGGCCTGATGGCGTTCGTGCCGCTGTTCTTCTTCGCGAGCGTCTACTCGCAGATCTCCCTCGGCCAGTCCGCCAGCGGCGCGGGCCTGTATTTGCTGATCTTCTTCGGCGGCTTCGTGGTGGCGGCGCAGATCGGCGGCCGCATGCTGGACACCGGCGGCGCGCGGCGCCCGGTCATCCTGGGCTGCGTGCTGGGCACGATCGGCTTCGCCTTCTGGGCGCGGTCGCTGACCACATTGGACGAAAGCAGCCAGTGGTACTGGATCGTGCTGTCCGGAGCGGGCATCGGCTTCTTCCTGGGCCCGGCAAGCACGGACGCGGTCAACCGCGCGATCAACGCGTCGTACGGGGAGGTCACGGGCATCACCCAGACGCTGCGCAACTACGGGTCGAGCCTGAGCCTGGCAATTCTCGGCACGGTGCTGTTGCAGGTGGGGCGGGACAAGATAACCACGTCGCTGACGGGCCTGGGCGTCCCGGGCGCGGACGCGACCGCGGCGGCGAACTCGCTGATGTCGTCGACGGGCGCGGGCACGTCCGCGGATGCGTTACCGCCGTCGATCCGGGAGGCGACGTTCGCGGCCATCCAACGCGACTACGCGGAAGCCAGCCGGGTGGTCTTCTACGGAATGGCGGTCGCCTTGTTCGTGGCGTTGTGTTTCGCGCTGTTCCATCCGGGCGGCAAGGTCACAGCGGAAAAGTTGAGCGACGACGCCCGACCGGGCGGTGCCGCACCGACCCGCACGTCGTCGAGCGGCCCGGACGATGGTCCGCTGAACCCACCGGTCGCCCCGGCGTGACGCTTTGGCTTGGATCACGGCCCGGGCCCCTCACCGATGCCTTCACGCCATGGCCGGTGGCACACGGTCGCGCGGATCCGGCGCCAGGCCACACGCTATCGGGACAAGCCCGGCCCAGAACGCGGCCACGGCCTGGACCAATGCCGTCGCACCAACCTGGGTCGGTCGGCGGCGCACGGTCGTGCGGGTCTGGGACCTTGACGCTCTTTGGACCAGCGCGGCCGCCCGCGATGCTGACCGTTGTGGATGTTCGCCGGCTGCGAACGGACGCGCCGCGGCGGCTCGACCGGTATAGCGTCGGCGGTAGGGCCGCCGACTGCTGTCTTTGTCGAGTGGCTTCGCGGCCGGACCGGTGACGGCGCCTAGGCGGCCGTTCCGCGCTGAACCGCGCCGGCGTGCGACGGAGGGGATCAACGATGCCGCTCGACGACCAACCGCGACGCTGGCACCTACCGCCCGGGCAGCCACAGTGGCAAGAGCAGCAGCCCGCGGAGGGCAGCCCGCCGCTGGCGCCGTGGCTGGAGGAGAAGCTCTTCGACCGGCGCATCGTGATCCTGCAAGGCACCGTGAACGGCGCGGCGGCCACCCGCACCGCGGCGGCGCTGCTGACCCTCGACGCCCAGGGCCCGGACCCGGTGGAACTGCACCTCCGCAGCCCCGACGGCGACCTGGACGCGGTCTTCGCGATCATCGACGCCCTCGACATCATGCACGCGCCGGTACACGCCCTGGCCACCGCCGAGATCGGCGGCGCCGCGATCGGCCTCTACGCGGTCGCCCCGCACCGCAAGGCGTTCCCGCACACCCGCTTCCGCCTACGCGAACCCCGCACGGCCGGCATCTCCGGCAACGCGGAGGACGTGGCCAACGCCGCCGGCCAGCACCTCCGCGCCCTCGACGACCTGATCGTCCGCATCGCCGAGGCCACCGGCCAGCCACGGAACCGCGTGGAGGACGACCTGTCCCGCGGGCGGCAGCTGACGGCCGAAGAGGCGCGCGAATACGGCCTGGTCAACGAGATCGTCGCCCCGGGCAAGAAGGGCGACCGGACCTGACCTCGGCGTCGGCGTCGGCGGCGGTGTCAGAGGCCGCCGATGTAGCGGCCGGGGGCCAGGCGGCGGTGTGGGTCGAAGCGGTCCTTCACCTCCCTCAGCGTCGGTAGGGCGGCCAGCGGCCCCCACATGTCGATCTGCTGCCGGACCAGCGGCGGCGCCGACGTCACCACGCACGTGCCGCCCCTGAACAGCAGCACCCCACGCACCGCCGTCAGGATGGCCGACACCCGCTCGGCGCCCAGGCTTGCCGGTAGGGCGGCGTGCACGACACCGATGCCGGCGGCGCCGCGGACCGGGACCGGGCCGCCGACCGCGTCGCGTAAGGCGTAGATCGCCGCGTGCAGGTCGCTGATCGGGACCGTCAACCGCAGCGCGACCTCGCCCGGCTCGAACGGGTAGCGGTGCCACCATCGCGGCGGCGTCTCCACCGCGCGGGCGTCGCCGCCGAGCACACCGATCAGTTGCTCCGCGCGGTCGAGGACGTCGACCCGCGGACCTTCCAGCAGCAGAGCCACCGTGCCCGGGCCCTGGCGGCTGCGCTGCCGTGGGATCAGGTTCGCGCGGTGCGCCGGCAGGTCGACCTCGATCGCCGACGGGGCCACGGATGCCGCCAACGCCTGGCGGACCAGGTCGTGGACCTCCAGCGGGGTCCACACCGACCGCGTCACCCACACGCGGGCCGCCGGCGCGGCCTGCGTGCGCAGTGTCGCCGAGACCAGCAGGGCCAGCGCGCCGTGCGAGCCGCACAGCACCTGGTTGAGGCCCGGCCCGTCAGCACCGCGCATGGACCACCCGTCGGCATGTTGCAGGCGGCCCTCGGCGTCGACATAGGAGACCCCGATGACCTGCTCGCACGGGCTTCCGTAGCGGTGCCGCAGCGGACCCGACTCGTCCGCCGCCAGGACGCCGCCGAGGGTCGCGCCGATCGAGCGCGGGTCGCAGGCCAGCCGCAGGCCGCGCTGCCCGAGCGCGGCCTGCACCGCGCGCACCGGCGTGCCCGCACCGACCTCCACGCTCAGCTCGCCTGGATCCCGGTGCCAGATCCCGGCCAGGCGGCCCGTGTCGACGACCACGTCGAGCCGGTCGGGCGCCCCGCCCCAGTCGACCTTGGTCGCCGCTCCGCGTGGGACCACCGCCAGGTCGTGGGCGGCGGCGAGCGCCAGCACCGCGGCAGCCGCCTCGACCGTGCCGGGCGCGGCCACCCACCGCGCCGGCACGCCCGCGACCTCGTCGGCGGGCCCGGCCTCCCGCGCGAACCCAGGCCCGCAAATGGCTGCCAGGCGCTGCCCCACGTCGAAGCTGCCCGGCGTCGCCATGCGCTCAATCGTACACATGTTCGAACGACCCGCAACGCCCTTGCAGGGCCGGCCGGGTAGCGTGAGCGCGTGACCGACGAGCCAACTGCCCCTGTCGCGAAGCGCGTACCCCACGAGCGCACGCACCATGGCGACACCGTCGTCGACGAGTACGCCTGGCTCGCGGAAAAAGACGATCCCGACACGCTCGGCTACCTCAAGGCCGAGAACGCGTACACGGAGGCGAAGACCGCGCATCTCGCCAGCCTGCGCGAGAAGCTGTTCGGCGAGATCCGCATGCGCACCCAGGAAACCGACCTTTCCGTGCCGTACCGGATGGGCCGTTTCTGGTACTACACCCGCACCGTCGAGGGCCAGCAGTACCCGATCTACTGCCGGATCCCGCTCGCCGACCCCGCGCAGACGACGCCGCCCGCGACCGGCGACGGCGCCCCGCTGCCCGGCGAGGAGATCCTGCTCGACGGCAACGCGCTCGCCGACGGCCACGAGTTCTTCGCGCTCGGCGCGTTCGACGTGAGCCCCGACGGCGACCGGCTCGCCTACTCGACCGACTTCACCGGCGACGAGCGCTTCACGCTGAAGATCAAGGACCTGCGGTCCGGCGAGGTGCTCGCCGACGAGGTGCCGGACACCTTCTACGGCACGGCCTGGTCGTACGACGGCGGCACGCTCTTCTATCTCACGGTCGACGACGCCTGGCGCCCCTATCGCGTCTGGCGGCACACGGTCGGCACGCCGACGAGCGAAGACGTCATCGTGTACGAGGAGCTCGACGAGCGCTTCTGGGTCGGCGTCGACCTGACGCGCTCGCAGCGCTACATCCTGATCGAGGCGGGCAGCAAGATCACCAGCGAGGTGCGGGTGATCCCGTCGGACGACCCCACCTCGGAGCCGGCCCTGATCGCGCCGCGCCGGCAGGGCATCGAGTACTCGGTGGAGCATCACGGCCACCGGTTCCTGATCCTGCACAACGACGGCGCCGAGGACTTCGAGCTGGCGTACACCTCTGTGGACAATCCGACGGGTTGGGCCACGATGGTGCCGCACCAGCCCGGCACCCGGCTCGAGTCGGTCGACGCGTTCGCCGAGCACCTGGTCATCTCGCTGCGCCGCGACGGCCTGTCCGGGCTGCGGATCCTGCCGCTGGGCGAGACCGACGGCTACGACATGCGCTTCCCGGAGCCCATCTACAGCGTCAACATCGACGCCAACCCCGAATACCAGACCGGCCTCGTACGCCTGCGCTACACGTCACTGACCACGCCGGAGTCGGTCTACGACTACGACCTGGCCACCGGCGAGCTGATCCTGCGCAAGCGCAAGCCCGTCAAGCCGGGCCCGGACGGCCGCGAGTTCGACCCGGCCGAGTACGAGCAGCACCGCGAGTGGGCGCTCGCCGACGACGGCACCCGCGTCCCGATCTCGTTGATCCGGCGCAAGGGCACACCGCGCGACGGCTCGGCGCCCTGCGTGCTCTACGGCTACGGCTCGTACGAGGCGTCGATGGACCCGTGGTTCTCGGTGCCCCGACTGTCGCTTCTGGACCGTGGCATGGTGTTCGCGGTCGCGCACGTGCGCGGCGGTGGCGAGCTGGGCCGGCACTGGTACGAGGACGGCAAGCTGCTGGCCAAGAAGAACACGTTCAGCGACTTCGTCGCCTGCGCCCAGCACCTCGCCAAGGCCGGCTGGACCTCGCCGGACCGGCTGGTCGCCCGCGGCGGGTCGGCCGGCGGCCTGCTGATGGGTGCCGTGGCCAACCTGGCACCGCACGCGTTCACCGCGATCGTCGCCGAAGTGCCCTTTGTGGACCCGCTGACGTCCATCCTGGACCCGTCGCTGCCGCTGACGGTGATGGAGTGGGAGGAGTGGGGCAACCCGCTCGCCGACGCCGAGGTCTACGCCTACATGAAGTCCTATTCGCCCTACGAGAACGTGTCCGCTGTGGACTACCCGGCGATCCTCGCGGCGAGCAGCCTCAACGACACCCGGGTGCTCTATCACGAGCCGACCAAGTGGGTCGCTCGGCTGCGCGCGACCGCGCCGGGCGGGCACTACCTGCTCAAGACGGAGATGGGCGCGGGCCACGGCGGGCCGAGCGGCCGCTACGACGCCTGGAAGGACGAGGCGTTCATCGCCGCGTGGGTTCTGGACCGCGTCGGCCTCGCCGACTGACGAGGTGACGAGGGGCCCGTCCATGTTGGACGGGCCCCTCGCAAACCTCAGGTCAGCGCGGCCGTCAGGACGAGGCCGAGCAGGAAGCCGACCACGCTGGCGCCGGCGGCGTACCAGCCGAGCGGCTTGTCGCCGAGCATCGCGCCGGCGATGCCCAGGATCAGGCCGAGCAGGCCGAAGACCGCCGGCCAGATGAGCACCGCGAGCACGGCGAACACGAACGCGACGATGGTGCAGACGCGGGCGGCCGAGCTACGCGGCCGGGCGGGGCTGGTCGGGTAGGACATGCCGTCACTCCTCGATTTGGGGGACGGCGGGTGGAGTACCCAAACCGGACGTGGGTTATTCAGGCGGCCGCGGCGGCCGCCAGCACGGCCGGGTCGACGTTGCCGCCGGTGATGACCGCGACGGTGCGACCCTGCGGCATCTGGTCGCGCCGGAACAGGAAGGCCGCGGTCGCGACCGCGCCGCTCGGCTCGACCACCAGTCGGGACCGCTGCACCAGCCGCGCGGTCGCCGCCGTGATCTGCGCTTCGGTGACTGTGATGATCCCGTCGAGCCTGGCGTGCAGGTGGGAGAAGGTCAGCTCGCTCAGCGGCACCCGCAGGCCGTCGGCGCTCGTACGGATCAGGTCGGCCACGTCCCAGGTGATCATCGTGCCGCGGACGAGCGACTCGTGGGCATCGGCGGCCAGGTCCGGCTCGACGCCGAAGACCTTCACGTCCGGCTTGCGGCCCTTGATCGCGGTGGCCACACCCGACGCGAGCCCACCACCGCCGACCGGCACCAGCACGACCTCGACGTCCGGGCAGTCGGCGAGGATCTCCAGGCCGACCGTGCCCTGGCCGGCGATGATGTCGCGATGGTCGTACGGCGGGATCAGCGTGAGACCCCGCTCGTCGGCCAGCCGTTGCGCCCGGGCGGCCCGCTGGCTCGGCGCGACCATGACGATCTCGGCGCCGATGTCGCGTACCGCGGCAATCTTGATCTCCGGAGCCGTCTCCGGGATGACGACGACGCACGGTGCGGCGACGGCGCGGGCCGCGTAGGCGAGCGCCAGGCCGTGGTTGCCGGACGAGTGGGTGACGACGCCGCGGGCCCGCTGCTCAGGGGTGAGTCTCGAGATCGCGTTGGTGGCACCGCGGAGCTTGAACGAGCCGACGGGCTGCAGGCTCTCGGGCTTGAGGTGCAGGCCGGGCGCCCAGGCGGCCGGCAGGACGGTGGTGCGCACCACCGAGCCCTCGATCGCCCGGGCAGCCGCCTCGACGTCGTCGACCGTGATCAGGTCGACGGTCACCCTTCGCTCTCCGGACGGGCGACGTAGACGCCCTTGCCTTGACGCCCGTCGAGCAGGCCTTCGGTCTTGAGGACCAGCATGGCGGACTCGATCGTCTGGCTGCTGACGCCGTATTGGGCGCACATCTCGCGCTTGGTCGGCAGCTTGGCGCCCGGCGCCAGTCGACCGTCCTTGATCTGCTCGCGGAGGTCGTCGGCGACGCGTCGGTAGTCCGGCTTGTAGGGGGACATGGGCTCACTTCCGGGTTGGCCAGTCCAGTAGATCACCCCTGTTGCAATCTTGCAACCACAAGACGACTAACCAAAGTTGCGAGGCAATGTAGACGTGCCAGAGTTGCCCTGGCAGCATGTGTGACGAAGGCGCTCGCTTCCGAGTTGGCCCTTGAAAACGGGCTCCTTCAACCCCCGGTTCGGGCACCCGCCCGTTCCGAGCCGGGGCGGGCCCGGACCCGTCAGGACCCGCCCCGGCGACCCATAAGGCCATGCCCGTTTCCCGGGTACGCCCCAGCGTCATGGCGGGCCCCGCTGCCCGCACCGGGAAACGGTCATGGGCCTGCGGCGGCAGCGGTCCGTGATCACGTCTCCGGACCGCTGTCTGCCACGGACCACGGACCACGGCCCACGGACCGGAAGGAGCCGGCGATGACGTTCTTCGGCGAACGCCCCGACGAGGCACAGATCGACGCGTGGAACCAGACCTATCTGTCCCACCGCCGAGACCCACAGACCCGCACCGAATGCGCGATGCCCGACTGCCACGGCCGCTTCCCGTGCGCGCTACGCCTCGACGCGGCGGAACTGCTGATCCTGGCCGGCATCGGCGTCCCGACCGCCCCGAAGCTATCCGGGGAGGTCGAGGTCCAGGACCCAGCTTCGTGCCGCGTCATCCCGTGGAGCAGCACGCAGGCCACATTGCCCCGAAAGCCAATCAGAACGTCAAGACCGAGCACCATCCGGAATGGACGGCATCCCACCGGGGTAGCCGCGCTGCCCGTCGCCGCGGCTTCTTGAAACTCACCGTCGCGCATCAATCATGATGTTGGCAGCACGCCGGGCCGGCGCAGCCACTGCCGCGCGACGCCCCATCCTGCAGGCGGGGCCGTCCATCGCGCGCCGCCTCAAGCCGCGGCGGATTCGGGGCCGAAACAAGCCGGCCGTAAAACCCGAATCCGAGCCGAAGTGCCAGCGAGCCTGCAGCTGCGGCGTGCCTGCCGACCCGCGCAATCTCAAGCCGCTGCGCTCCCGGCGAGGCCTCCGACACACGCCGGCCGTAAGGCCAGCATCCCGAGCCGAGGTGCCGACGGGCGTGACACCCGCGGCTGATCACGTCCCCGTCGACCCGCGCCGTCTCGGCGATTGGCTCCAGCAGGGGCGATGCCCGCGTGATCACTAGGCTAGAAGTGTCCTTCTGCGGGGGTTGGAGGCGATATGCGCGTTCTGGTGATCGGGGCCGGCGCTACCGGTGGCTACTTCGGGGCGCGGCTGACCCAAGCCGGCCGGGACGTGACCTTCCTGGTGCGCCCGCCACGCGCCGACCAGCTCGCCGAGCGCGGCCTCCGCGTCCGGGACACCGACGGCCACGTCGACCGGGTAGACATCCGCACGGTCACGCACGACCGCCTGACGGACAACTTCGACATCGTCCTCGTGGCGGTGAAGGCATACGCCCTGCCCACCGCGATCACCGACTTCTCCCCCGCCGTCGGCCCGCACACCGCCGTCATCCCGTTCCTGAACGGGATGAAACACATCGACAAACTGACGGCGGCGTTCGGCCCGACCAATGTGTACGGTGGCGTCCTCTACCTCGTCACCGAGCTGGCCGACGACGGCGACGTCGTCCACCTCGGCGGCAAAGCGGAGATGCGCTACGGCCCTCTGGCCCCTGGCGACGCACGGGCCGGGCAGATCCACGAAGCCCTCTCCGGAGCGGGCTTCCAGTCCGACCTCTCCACCACCATCGAGGCGGACATGTGGGAGAAGTGGGTCTACCTCGCCTCCGTCACCGCGGTCACCTGTCTGATGCGCGGCACGGTCGGTGACGTCACCGCGGTCCCCGGCGGCACGGACTTGGCGACGGCGATCGGCGACGAGGCGACAGCGGTCGCGACCGCGGCCGGCTTCCCGCCCCGCCCCGAAGCGGCCAAGCGACTCTTCGCGACCCTGACGGCACCGGGCGCGCCGACCACCTCGTCGGTCTACCGCGACCTGCGCCAAGGCCGCCGGCTCGAGAACGAGGCCGTCATCAGCGACCTCGTGCGCCGCGCCCGGGCGCTCGAGGTGCCGACTCCCCTGCTCGCCGCGACCGACGTCAACCTGGCCGTCTACCGCGCCCCCTGACGCCTATCGGTGGGCCTGAGCACGCCGGGACGCATGCGGGCGGTGACCTTGGTTACCGCCCGTTCCTTGCGCGTGCCGGTCTCCGGTGGGAAGTGCCAGCCTTCGGAGTATGGAACGCGAACACCCGCTCGAGCCGGACCGCGCCGAGATGCTGGCGCAGGGGCGGCTGGTGCTCGACCGGCTCGTCGACTTCGTCGACCAACTGCCGCAACGCCCCGCCAACGACCTGACGGGGAGACTGGGCAAGCCGGCGCTGCGGGACCTGGTCGACGAGCTGTCCGCACCGCCGCCGGAACACGGCCATGATCTTGTTGAGCTGCTCGCCCGGATGGATCGTGCCGTGGACGCCGCGCTGGAGACCGCGGGCCCGGGCTACTTCGCGTACATCCCCGGCGGTGGCCTCTACAGCTCCGCCCTCGCGTCCTTCTACACCCAGGTCGTCAACCGCTACGGCAGCGTCGCCGCGACCGCGCCGGCACTCACCGCGCTCGAGGAGAGCGTGCTGCACTGGATCGCGCGCGAGGTGTGTGGGCTCCCGGCGGGCAGCGGCGGGCTGCTGACCACGGGCGGCTCCATGGCCAACCTCTCCGCCATCGTGGCCGCCCGGCACGACAAGCTCGGCGAGCAGATCGCCGACGGCACCATGTACGTCACCGCGTACGCCCACCACTCCGTCGCAAAGGCCGCCCGGATCGTCGGCATCGCCGCCCAGCGGATTCGCGTCGTACCCAGCACACCTGACCTGCGGATGGACGTCGCCGCAGCGGGCGAGATGATCGCCGCCGACCGCGCGGCCGGGCTGCGACCCTTCCTGATCGTCGCGTCCGCCGGCACCACCGACACCGGAACGATCGACCCCCTTCCGGACGTCGCGCGCCTGGCCGACGCCGAGAAGCTCTGGTTCCATGTCGACGCCGCGTACGGCGGCTTCTTCCGCCTGACCGAGCGGGGCCGCCAAAGGCTGGCCGGCATGGAGCTGGCCGACTCCGTCACCCTCGACCCGCACAAGACCCTGTTCCTGCCGTTCGGCACCGGGGCGCTGGTGGTCCGCGAACCCGCCCGGCTCGCCGCGGCCCACGGCGGCACCGGCGGCTACCTGCAGGACCTTGGCGAGCTGGAGCTGCCGGACTACGCCCACCTCGGCCCGGAGCTCAGCCACGAGGTCCGGGGCCTGCGCGTCTGGTTGCCGCTGCACCTGCACGGCGTGGCCGCCTTCCGTGCCGCCCTCGACGAGAAGCTCGACCTCACCGAGCGGGCGTTCGCGGCCCTCCGCCGGGCGCCCGACCTCGACGTGCCGTGGCAGCCCGACCTGACCACGGTCGCCTTCCGGGTACGGGCGACGGATCCGGCCGACGGCGACGCGAACACCCGCGCGTTGCTGGCCCGCGTCAACGCCAGCAACCGGGTCTACCTGTCCAGCACCGTCATCGACGGCCGCCAGACGCTCCGCCTGACGGTCGTCGCCCACCGCAGCCACGCGTCCCAGGTGGACGAGGCCATCGACTTGATCACGAACGCTGGCTGAGCTTGGCGCGCAGCGCCCCCGCCGGCGGCGCGCCAAGGGCGTCGTAGATGGCGAGGGCATCGGCCCACGCGACCCGCGCCTGGTCGCCCCGCCCGCCCGCCGACAGCGCGTCGCCCATCGCCGTCAGCAGCTGCGCCTGGTACCAGCGATCGCCCAGCTCCCGGTAGATGATGATCGCCGTCCGGTAGTTCGCGATCGCCTCCTGCTCGTGCCCCAGCGCCATCCGCGCCGTCGCGGCGAGCTGCAGCCCCCGCGCCTCACCACGCCGATGCCCGAGCTCCCGGAACAGCCGCAGGGCTCCCGAGAGGTGCAGCAGGGCCTCACCGGGCCGGTCCGCCGCGGTCAGTGTCGCTCCGATCTGGACAAGCGTGATCGCCATGTTGCCGCGCTCGCCGGTGGCGACGTCCAGCTCGTAGGCCGCCCGTCCACATTCGAGTGACTGGCGGAGGTCACCGGCGTCGCGGTAGGCCGCGCACAGGTTGCTCAACGCGCTGGCGGTGCCCACCTCGTCGCCGGCCGCGCTGAACAGCTCGAGCGCCTGCCGATGCGTCTCGATCGAGCGGCCCGGGTCGCCGGTCGCGCGATAGGCGATCCCCATGCCCGCCAGCAGCTGAGCCTGCGCCGAACGGTCGCCGAGCCGGCGGGCCGCCCGCAGCCCGGTCTCGTGCGTGCGGAGCAGATCGTCCCACGCCCCGATCAGGTGATGAAACACCCAGGTGGCGTACGCGATCCGCCAGCACAGGTCGTCGAAGCCCTGCGCGTACGCGAGATCCACGGCCGCGAACAGGTTGTTCCGCTCGCTCTCGTACCACTCCCGGGCCGCCCGCTCGTCGTGGAAGGCCAGCGACGGCGCGGCGTCGGCGCGCTCGGCGAGATCGACCCGGGCGTTGCTCGGCTGCAGGAGCGGTCGCGCGTTGAGGCTGGTGCGGGCGAACCACTCGAGCATCCGTCGCACGGCCGTCGACCGCTCCTCCGCCGGGTCACGGGCGACGAGCTCATCGGCGTACGCGCGGAGCAGGTCGTGGGTGACGTACCGGTCCGGCACGGCCTCGCTGATCAGGTGCGCGGCGGCGAGCTCGCCGAGCAGCACCCGCGTCCGCGGGCCGGGCGCGCCGACGAGGCTCGACGCGGCCGGCACGGACACGTCGGCGGTCGGGTGCAGGGCGAGATACCGGAACAGATGCGCCGTCGGCGGGGTCAACGACCGGTAGGACCACGAGAGGACGGCGCGCACGTCGAGTGCCGCGTTGGGATCGACGAACCGGTCCAGCGGGTTCTCGACGCTGGCCAGCTGGCGGTCGATCGCCGCCAGTGGGAAGTGCGGCCGGCCCACCGCCCGCGCCGCGACGATCGCCAACGCCAGCGGCAGCCCGTAGCAGTTCTCGATGATCCGGTCGACCGCGCCCGGCTCGGCGCGCATGCGGTCCCGGCCGAGCCGCGGCTCGAGCATCCGGCGGGCGTCCTCGCGTGCGAGCGGCCCGAGCTGGATCGCGTGCGCGCCCTCGAGCGCGACGAGCGGGGCGAGGTCGCTGCGGCTCGTGATCAGCACGAACGCGCGCGCTTCGCCCGGCAGCAGCGGCAGCACCTGGTCGACGTCGTTGGCGTTGTCCAGCACGAGCAGCACCCGACGACCGTCCAGCACCGACCGGTAGAGCCCGACCTGCTCGTCCAGGCCACACGGCAGATCCGCCGCCGGCACGCCGAGCGCGCCGAGGATCGACGCGATCGACTGTTGCGGCGTGGCCGGCGCGCGGCCGTCGTACCCCCGCAGATCCAGCCACAGCTGGCCGTCCGGGAACCGGTCCGCGACCCGGCGCGCCCAGTAGGTGGCCAGCGCCGTCTTGCCGATCCCGGCCATCCCGCTGACGACGAGGATCGTCGACCCACTCACCATGCCGCTCTCGTGCGCCTCCAGCACCTGGTGCAGGAGGTCGAGCTCACCGGCCCGGCCCGCGAACCCGGAGACCTCGGCGGGGAGCTGCCGCGGCGCGATGTGCAGGGGCACGCCGCCGGTGGCGTCGCCGGCCAGGATCGTCGCGTGCCGCCGCCGCAGTTCCTCGCCGGGCTCGACGCCGAGTTCCTCGACCAGGCGGCCGCGTACGGCGTGATATGCGTTGATCGCGTCCGACCGCCGGCCGGCCTGGTGGAGGGCGGTCATGAACCGCGCCCACAGCCGCTCGCGCAGCGGATACTTCGCGGTCAGCTCCGCGAGGTCGCCGATGACCTCGGCGTGCAGTCCCGCTTCGAGGCTCCGGTCGACCCGGCGTTCGATCGCGTGGAGGCGCTGCTCGGCGAGCTGGACCCCGTACGCCCGGTGGAGGAAGTCGGACGGCACGTCCGCGAGCGGGTCACCGCGCCAGAGGCTCAGCGCCTCGACCAGTGCTTTCCGCTCGCCTGCCACGTCGTCGCGGTCCACGGCCGCGTCCGCCTGCTCGATCCAGTGCCGGAAGAGCGCGACGTCGACGGCGTTCGGGGGCACGTCGATCCGGTAACCGTCCGCGCCCGAGACGATCAGGCCTTCGGCGCCGGCATCCGCGAGGCTCGCCCGCGCCCGGACCAGGCACACGTGCAACGCGCGGCGGGGGTTGTCGGGCTGGCTGACACCCCAGACGGCCTCGATCAGCTCCGCCGAGGAGACCAGGCGGCCTGGCTGCAGCAGCAGCGCCGCGAGGAGGATGCGCGTCCGCGCCGACCGGAGCAGCACCGGCCGGCCACCGACCCGGAGCTCGAACGGCCCGAGGAGTCCGAAATAGACGTCGTTGGTCATCGCAGCAATCCGCAACCACACCAGGAGGATCAGCTCGACTTGAGCTGCATCGACCGTGCCGGGCGCGCTGCGTTGGTCACAAGGTCGGCCGGTGCGGAGGTCCGGATCTGTGGGACCGCCGTCGGGAATCCTGGGTCCCGGTCGGGGCCCAGGCAGGTGAAACCGCCGTGAAGGCGCTGGTCGCTACCGTCCACGGTCATGCATCTGAGGACACCTCGCGATCATCGTCCGGGCCGGCACGCGCGGCCGGCCGAGGGCATATCAGAGCACGGGCCGGTTTCAGTTCGCCTTCGACGCATGTCGACAACGCTCTGAGGGGTGATGGTGGACCTGCTCCCGTCCGACCCGGCCGGCCTGCCGGAGGCGCGACGACCGGCCCGACTGGATCTTTCCGACGGCGCGACGCTGGACCTCACGGTCACGCCGGTCGCGAAGTCGCTCGCCGGCACCACCGTGCGGATGCTCGCCTACAACGGGTCCGTTCCCGGCCCAACGCTGTCGGTGCGCCAAGGCGCCGAGCTGACCGTCGACGTCACCAACCACGGCGATCTGGAGACCACCGTGCACTGGCACGGTCTGCGACTCGCGAACAGGTTCGACGGCGTGCCGCACGAGACGCAGGAGCCCATCCCCGTCGGCGGCGCCTTCAGCTACGTCTTGCGGTTCCCCGACCCGGGCCTGTACTGGTACCACCCGCACGTGCGTGAGGACTACGCCCAGGAGCTGGGCCTCTACGGCACGATCGTGGTCGCTCCGGCCGAGCCGGACTACTGGCCACCGGCGGACAGCGACGTCGTGCTGACCGTGGACGACCTGCTGCTGACCGACGGCGAAGTCCCGCCGTTCCACCACGAGCGGACCAGCCACGCCGCGATGGGCCGCTTCGGCACCGTCTTCCTGACCAACGGCGAGCCGGAGCCGCGACTGCCGGCCCGGGCGGACGAGGTGCTGCGGCTCTGGCTGGTCAACACCGCCAACGCGCGGGTGTTCAACCTGACCCTCCCGGGTGCCCGGATGAAGCTGGTGGGCGGGGACAGCGGACGGGTCGAGCAGGAGGAGATCGTGTCGGGGGTCCTGCTCGGCCCGTCCGAGCGGGCCGTCGTCGACGTGCTCTTCGAGCGGCCGGGTTCGCTGACCCTCGAGCACCGCACGCCGGAGCGGACCGTGCCGCTCGCCCGGTTCGACGTCGGCGGTGCCCCGCCCGGGCGCGACCTGGTGGGACGCTTCGAGCTGTTGCGCCGCGCGCCGGAATTCGCGGCCGAGCGCAGCGGGCTGCCGGCCTGGATCGACGCCGCGCCCGACAAGGTGCTGGCGCTGGTCGCCCGGATGTCCGGCGGCGGCGAGCACCACCACCATCACCACGCCAGCACCGCCGACGGGATCGAGTGGGAGGACGAGATGCCCGCGGTCGGCTCGGACGCCGTGCGCTGGTTGTTCGTCGACCGGACGGACGGCACCGACCAGCCGGTGGCCGGGTGGCGGTTCCGGGTCGGCGACCGGGTCAAGATCAGGCACGTCAACGAGACGCACTCGGACCATCCGATGCACCATCCCTTCCACGTGCACGGCGCCGGCCGGTTCCTGGTGCTCGCGCGCGACGGTGTCCCCGAAGCCAACCTCGTCTGGAAGGACACTGTCCTCCTGCGCACCGGCCAGACCGTCGACATCCTGCTCGACCTGACCAATCCCGGGCTGTGGATGGCGCACTGCCACATCCCCGAGCACATGCACAGCGGCATGATGTTCGGCTTCACGGTCGAGGGCTAGCCGCACCCCGAAGGGATCCTCATGCAGATCGCGATCGTGCTCTATCCGGGACTCACCGCCCTCGACGCCATCGGGCCGTACGAGGTGCTGCGCTTTCTCCCGGACGCGGAGATCCGGTTCGTCAGTGCCACCGCCGACCCGGTCGTCACCGACAGCGGCGTGCTCGTGCTCGGGGCGACGCACACGTATGCCGAGACCCCGGCACCCGACATCGTCCTCGTGCCGGGGTCGGGGGCGCGCACCGCGACCGCGGCGGCCGATCGGGAGCTGGTCGCCTGGGTGCGGCAGGTGCACGAGACGACCACGTGGACCACGTCGGTCTGCACGGGCGCGCTGGTCCTCGCCGCCGCCGGCATCCTCGACGGGCTGCCCGCCACGACCCACTGGGCGGTGCACCCGGCGCTGCGGGCGATGGGTGCGACGCCACGGCCCGGTGAGCGCAGCGTGCGGTCCGGCAAGATCGTGACCGCCGCCGGGGTGTCGGCGGGCATCGACCTGGCCCTGTGGCTCGCGGCCGAGGTCGCGGGCCGCGAGCACGCGGAGATGATCCAGCTCTACATCGAGTACGACCCGCGCCCGCCGTTCGACTCCGGCCATCCGAGCAAGGCGGACAAGGCGGTGCTCGCCCGGGCGAACGCGCTGAGCCGGAGCCTCGCGATGAACCCCGCCGAGCTGCGTGCGATCCCGAAGGTCGCCTGGCGCCGCACGATCGACCGCGTGCGCAGCCGGCGCCGGTGACCGCCGTGTCGTGGAAACGGACACTGTTGTGGGCCGGCGTGGTCGCCGTCGCGGTCGCGGTCCCGCCGACCGTCGTCGGCGTCACCCGCGCAAGGTCCTATCTGGACAGTCTGTACGCGCCGGCGTCGAACACCGACGCGCCCGTGCCGACGCCGGCGTACGACCCCGCCAAGCCGACCGCCGTCGTGCTGGTCGGCAACGAGGGCGCCCACGTGGGTGACGTGCTGGATCCCTACGAGACGTTCGCGGCGACCGGCGCGTTCAACGTCTACACGGTCGCGCCGGAGCGGAAGCTGGTTCCGTTGACCGGCGGGCTCGACCTGGTGCCCGACTTCACCTTCGCGGAGCTCGAGCGGCGCCTCGGCGGTGCGGCACCCTACGTCGTGGCCGTGCCCCAGTTGCCGGACGCCGAGCCGGCCGCCCGTGACGCGCTGAAAACGTGGCTGGTGCGGCAGGCGGGCAGCGGCGCGCTGGTGCTCGGCATCTGCGTCGGCGTCGAGGTGGTCGCCTCCGCCGGTCTGCTGGCCGGCCGCGCCGCCACGTCGCACTGGTTCCGGCTCGGCAAGCTCGAGGACGCCTATCCCGAGGTCCACTGGCAGCGCGCGACGCGCTACGTGGACGACGGTGACGTGATCACCACCGGCGCCGTGCTGTCGGGGATCGACGGCGCGCTGCGGGTCATCGAGCGGCGGCTCGGCACCACGGCCGCCGCGGACGCGGCGAAGGCGGTCGGCTGGCAGCACTACTCGCCCGGCGCGCCGGCGCCGCTCCCGCGCACGTCATTCGGCCTGCAGGACACGGTCGCCGGCGTCAACCTGACCTTCCGCCCGCGCCCGACCATCGGCGTGGTGCTGACCGAGGGCATCGGCGAGATCGAGCTCGCCTCGTTCTTCGCCACCTACACCGAGGCCGCGTACGCCGCCCGCACGGTCGCCCTCGGCGCGGGCTCCACCGCGCCGGTGCGGACCCGGCACGGTCTCACCTTCGTACCCCGCGGTGATGCGTTCGTCGCGAAGGTCGATCGTCTCGTGGTCCCCGGCGCCGACGCGGCCGCACACCGCCTGCCGGGGCTCGACGCCGAGTATCCGCAGGCCCAGCCGGGCTTCCCGTTCGACGCGGCGCTGCGCGACATGGCCCGCACGATCGACGTGCCGACGGCGCGGTGGCGGGCCAGGACGCTGGAGCTCCCCGCGTCGGACCTCACCGGCGTCACCGGTCCGGGCTGGCCGTGGCCGGCGACGCTGACGCCGTTCCTCTACGCGCTGCTGGTGCTGGCGCTCGCCGGCACGCTGCGCCGCGTCCTGCGCATGCGTCGCGGTCAGGAGTAGCGCACCTGCACACCGGCCGCTTTCATCGCCTGTGCGAGCTGGGGTGTCATGGTCTTGACGTAGGTCGCGGTGATGTGCGAGCCACGCCGGTAGACCATCACGTTGCCGATCACCGTCGGGCACCGGTCGGTCGGGCAGATCGTGTCCCACAGGTCGATCATCTTCGCGCTCGGGTGCGCGGCCACCGCGGCCTTCTGTGCGTTGAACCCGGCGTCCCGGTCGTGTGCCACCGGGTCGTAGGAGCACTTCGACAGGTTCGTGCGGTTGCGGTCGACGCACGGCATCGCCTGCGTGGTGGGGCCCGGGTTGTTGGCGATGACCACCACCTTGGAGCCGTTGTCCTCCAACTGCTGCCACGCGTCGGTCATGCCGTCGACCATCGCGTCGACGGTCGCGCCGCCGTTGCGGTCCAGCGCCTTGGCGGCACCTTGCGAGTTGAACACGTACGCCGGTTTGTCGGCGAGCAGCCGGGCGAGCAGTGCCTTGTTCCAGTCGGTGCAGTCCTGGTACGGCTTCTTCGGGTCGCCACCGGTGAGGTGGGTCGCCGTGCTGAACGCACAGGCGCCCTTGAACGCGACGACGAGCTTCCAGTCGTTCTGCTCGGCCAGCAACTGGAAGGCCGGCAGCCACTGGTCCATCTTGGAGTCGCCGACGAGCGCGACGGTCGTCTTGCCGTTGGGCCGGCCGTAGGTGCAGTAGAGCAGGTCCGGCTCGACCATCTGCTGGAAGCACTTGTCGGCGTCGGTCGGCGGAATGTCGTCAGCGGCCTTCAGCGGATCGGGCGTGATGAAGTCGTACGACTCGGGCGCCACCCCGCCACGGCCGGTCTGCCCGACGAGCACGGCGGCGCCGGGTGCGTACCGGGCGGCCTCCGCCGTGGCGGTGACGTTGTTCGTCGCGAACATGACCAGCACGAGGCCGGCGCAGACACCGACCAGCGTGAAGTTGCCGCCGAGGCTGAGCGCGAGGCGGGGCGATTTCGAGATCGCACGGGCGTACCGCAGCGGGTTCTCGATGATTTTGAAGGTGATCCACGCCGGCACGACCGACGCGGCGGCCACCACGAGCCCCTGCTTGACCGACAGGTCGCCGAAGCGGGCGCCGGCGATCACGATCATGGGCCAGTGCCACAGATACAGGGAGTACGAGAGGTCGCCGACCCACTGGAACGGCCGCGTGCCGAGGATCGCGACCGGACCGCCCCTGCCGGCCGAGACACCGGCGGCGATGACGGCGGCCGAGCCGAGCACGGGCACGGCGGCGAGGTAGCCGGGCCAGGCGCTGTCCGCCGTGATGAGGAGGCCGGCGGCGACGATCGCGCCGAGGCCGAGCCAGCCGAGCGCGATGGCGACGGCGCGCGGGATGCTGCCGAGCCGCGCCGCGACGAGGGCGACGGCCGCGCCGACCGCGAGCTCCCACATGCGGGTGGTGGAGATGAAGAAGGCCCGCTCCGGCGAGGAGGCGGTCTGCATGATCGACCAGGCGAACGACGGCACCGCGATGACGAGCAGCCCGATCCAGAGCACGGGCCGCGGGTCGGCCCGCCGCAGCCGCCGGGCGATCAGGATGGTGCCGATGATCAGCAGCGGCCAGACGAGGTAGAACTGCTCCTCGACGGCCAGTGACCAGAAGTGCTGCACCGGCGACGGGTCGACCTCGATCGACAGGTAGTCGACCGCCCGGTCGGCGAACCGCCAGTTGACGACGTAGAGCGCGGACGCGAGCAGGTCGCCGCCGATGTCGTGCCAGCGCTCACGGGCGACGAACAGCCAGGTGGCCACGGCGGTCGCGATGAGCACGACGGTCGCGGCGGGCAGGATGCGCTTGGCCCGGCGCGCGTAGAAGCCGGCGAGCGAGACCCGCCCGGTGCGCCCGATCTCGTCGACGAGCTGGCGGGTGATCAGGAAGCCGGAGATGACGAAGAAGACGTCGACGCCGACGAAGCCGCCCGGCAGAAATCCGACGCCCGCGTGGTAGATGAGCACCAGCCCGACCGCGACGGCACGCAGGCCCGCCACGTCGGCACGGAAGCGGCTGCCATGCTCGCCACCGGGCCGTCCGCCGTTGGCACCCGCGGGCGTGGGCTGCGTCGGCACCGCGGCCCGACCAGCAGACGGGACCGCGACGCTCGTCGTCTGTTGGCTCATCCAGATCCTCGGTCGTAGGGGTTCCCGGCCAGGAACCTTATCTGGTCAACCCCGGAGCGAGGGAATCGCCATCAATCCGGTTTTAGCGAATCTTTACCGCAATTCGGCGGCGCCCATGTCACAGTGGGCCGGCCCTCTCTCGTCTCGGGGACGACATTTCCTCTTCGACGGGAGCTTGCTATGAACGCCCTGATCACCGGTGCCAACAAGGGAATCGGCCGCGCGGTCGCCGAGCAGTTGGCCGGCCTCGGCATGACGGTCCTCCTCGGCGCCCGCGACGCAGGCCGGGGCTCGGCAGCCGTCGCGGCGATCCGGGCCGGTGGCGGCGACGCGCACGCCGTAACTCTGGACGTCACGGACGGCGCGTCGATCGCGGCGGCGGCGGGGTGGATCGAGTCTCGATTCGGCCACCTCGACGTCCTGGTCAACAACGCCGGCATCACGGGCTCGGGCCAGATCTCGCCGGCCGACGCGCATGATCAGGTGCCGAGCTCCGTGGACCTGGACATGGTGCGATCGGTTTTCGAGACGAACGTCTTCGGCGTGATCGCGGTGACCAACGCGATGCTGCCCCTGCTGCGCCGCTCGCCGGCCCCACGCATCGTCAACGTCAGCAGCGCCGCCGGCTCGTTGACCATGGGCAGCGACCCGCAGGGCCCGCTGTCCGCGCTGCTGGCCTCGGCCGCCTACTCGCCGTCGAAGACGGCCGTGAACGCGCTGACGGTGCAGTACGCCCATGAACTGCGCAAAGACGGCATCCTGGTCAACGCGGCGGACCCGGGCTTCGTCGCGACGGACATCAACAACCACACGGGCTTCCTGACCACGGCCCAGGGCGCAGCGGCCGTGGTCCGCCTGGCGACGCTCGGCCCGGACGGCCCGACCGCGGGTTTCTTCAGCGCGGACGCCGCGGTGCCGTGGTGAGCGCGACCTGACCACGAGCCGGATCACGAATGATCAGGTAGTTTGGTTACGACCCGCCGGCCGCTCACGCGCTGCGGGCCCATGACCTGCGTCGGTAAGCGGCGTGCTGGCTTCGACCCGCGCCCGACCGCACGCCCCCTTGACGTTCGGAGATCTTCATGGCGGCACGCCGCCCGCACCACCCGTCCACTTCCGTGGCCACCTTCGCCGAGCTGGGGCTTTCGCCCGCGCTCATCACGCCGCTGGCCGGTGCCGGCGTCGTGGCACCGTTTCCCATCCAGGTCGCGACGATGCCCGACGCCCTCGCCGGCCGTGACGTGCTCGGCCGCGGCCGCACCGGTTCCGGCAAGACCTACGCGTTCGTCCTGCCGCTGCTGCACCGCCTGGCCGACGCGCCCAGGCGGCGCCAGCCGGGCCGTCCCCGCGCCTTGATCCTGGCGCCGACCCGTGAGCTGGTCACCCAGATCGAGGCGAGCATCGCGCCGCTGGCCAGCGCGCTCTCGCTGCGCGTGATGACCGTCTTCGGTGGCGTCGGGGCCGGCCCGCAGATCGCCGCCCTGCGCAAGGGCGTCGACATCGTGGTGGCCTGCCCCGGCCGGCTCGACGACCACGTCCGCGGCGGGCACGCCCGGCTCGACGCGGTCGAGATCACCGTGCTGGACGAGGCCGACCACATGGCCGACCTCGGGTTCCTCCCGGTGGTGAAGCGGCTGCTGGACCAGACGCCGCGGGCCGGGCAGCGCCTGTTGTTCTCGGCCACCCTCGACGCCGCCGTCGACGCGCTGGTCCGTCGCTACCTGACCGACCCGGTGACGCACAGCGTCGACTCGCCGCTCTCGCCGGTGCGCAAGATGACCCACCACGTGCTCCACGTCCGGTCGCAGGACCGGCTGGCCGTGCTCACCGACCTCACCGCCGCGCCCGGCCGGACGCTGGTCTTCACCCGCACGAAGCGTGGTGCCAAGACGTTGACCCGCCGGCTCGTGGCGGGTGGCGTGCCGGCCGTCGAGCTCCACGGCGATCTCGGGCAGAACGCGCGGACCCGCAACCTCGCGGCGTTCGCGGAGGGCAGCGCGCGGACGCTGGTGGCCACCGACATCGCGGCCCGCGGCATCCACGTCGACGACGTCACGCTCGTCATCCACGCCGACCCGCCGGTGGAGCACAAGGCCTACCTGCACCGGTCCGGCCGCACGGCCCGCGCCGGCGCCGCGGGCACGGTGGTCACGCTGATGTGTGACAACCAGGTCAACGACGTCCGCAACCTCACGCGCGAGGCCGGCATCAGGCCGACCACGACGCGGCTGAGCCCCGGGGATCCGCTGCTGGCCGAGTTGGCGCCGGGCGAGCGGACGTTCGTCACCCCGCCGCCGGAGCCCGAACCCGGACCGCGGGCCGTGCCCCGCCAGCGCCGCGCATCCGCCCGCCAGCGGAGCACCCGGGCAGCGGCTGCGGCGCCGTCGAGCGCGGCCGTCGGCGCCCGCCAGCGGAGCTCCCAGGCCGCGACCGCCGCCCCGTCGAGCGCGGCGAGTTTCTCCAGTCGCGCCCGCGTCGGCCGCCGCTGAGATCCCTGCCCGTCAGGCCGGCGGGCGCGCCGCGGTTAGGCGGTTGACCGCCGCCAGGACCAAGGCCTCCGCCTCCGTGGCGAGCAGGGGCGGCGACTTCTTGCGGCGGCGGACGGCCCACGTGTGGTTCAGGTCGTCGACGAAGCGCTGGCGGTCCACCAGGTAGGCCAGCTCCGGGTCGGCGCGGGCCTGGTCCCAGATCAGGTCCTCGGTCGCCGCCAGCAGGGAGCGGCCGAGGTAGTTCCAGGCCAGCGGCAGGTACTTGGCGGCCTCCACGCGCTCCGCCGCACAGGAGTAGAGGCAGGCGATCGCATACAGCGTGCGGGCGTCGGCCGCGGCGGACGGCGGCTGGTCGCGGAGCTCCTCCGCCGCCATCGCCCCAGCGACCATGTCGCCGGACAGGAGGGCGCATTTCAGGCGGCGGACGCGGTGCCGCTCGCGTTCGTCGGCCAGCGCCGTTTCCGTCAGCGAGCCGGCGTTCTCGCCCGGGTTCGTGACCAGGCGCTGCTCCGCTTCGCCCCAGCTCTCGCTGGCGTCGAGGAACGCGCGGCGGGCCTTGGGCTCCACCGCCTCAGCGCGGTAGGCGAAGCCGAGGCGTTCCTGGACGGCCCCGCGGATCGCGGAGGGGCGGTGGTAGGCGCTCAGCGCCGCGCCCACCTGGTCCAGGTCGTCCAACGCCTCCGCACCGAACGCCAACGAGTGCTCGGCATAGGCCTTCATCGAGTCGAGCGTCAGGGCCGCGGCCAGCATCCGCTGCAGCTCGAGCCGCGTGGCGGTCGAGCGCCGCCGGCTCAGCCACGGCACCCGCAACCCACCCGCCGTGCGCGCCCGCAGGCGCCGGGCCACCAGGCGCAGCGCGACCCAGTGCGCCGCCGGCTCGATCAGCGTGACCAGTCGCTCCTGCCACGACTGTCCAGAAGGGTCGGTGCCCGGCGGCTCCCACAGGGTCGTCGCCGCGATCGGTGAGCCGTCCAGCTCGTGCAGCTCGATCGCCAGCCCCAGGCGCTGGTTGCCCGCCTCACCGCGCAGCAGGGGCGCCGTCTGGACCAGGCAACCTCGCGGGCTGGGCAGTGCCGAGCTCAGCGCGCCCAGGATGCCGTCGGCCTGCCCTGGGGCCACCGCGCGCAAGCCGTTGGCGACCGTGGCCATCGAGTCCTTGGCCGCCGAGGTGATCGGCTCCGTGTCGTCGGTGATCGCGATCGCGGTCGGCAGCCGGTGCAGGCGGACGTCGCGCTGGAACACGTCGTCGACGATGCCGCGGGCCGCGGCCGCCTCGTCGGCCAGGGCCGCCTGGACGCGTTGCCGCAACCACGGTGACAAGGTCAGCGCCTCGCCCTCGCTGCCGGCGATCGCGGCCGGCAACGGTGCCGTGTCGTTGATGACCAGCTGTTGCCGCAACCGGTCACGGATCGCGCGGGACAGGCCGACGAGGATCACCACGACGGCGACGACCGCGGCCGCCGCCAGCGTCGCCTTGCTGATCGTGTCGGCCAGCGCGCCGATGTCGTCGATGCTGAACCCGAAGATGGTCATGGCCTAGGTCGGGCCGACCCAGCGGTCGCCAGGCTGCTCGCCGGAGCCGGGCTCTTCGAGAGCAACGCCGGCGCGGACCAACCGGACGAGAGTCTCGTCGTCGACCTCGATGACCGTGCCGGCCGGATGGGTGATGCCGTCGCCGTCTGTCCACTCCTGATCGAGTCGCGCCCGCGCCATTGCATCTCCAATCGTCCCGGCTCAATCTAGAGAAAGCGCCGCCGTCGGGCGACCCCTGTGGACAGGAGGGATCGTGTCGGAAAGCTTCCTTCCGTCGCGCCACGGGTTCACCTTCGACAACCAGTGGCCCGCGCAGCCCGCCGTCGTGGTGCCCACGCCGTTCGGCGACGTGCCGTTCGGCAAGGCGAACGGCGGCCTCTGCGGCGGCATGGTGTTCGCGGCCCTCGACTACTGGCACGCCGGTCGGCAACCACCGGGCAGTCGGCCGCCGCTCGGGACGCCCCTCTACGCGTTCATCGTCCGCCGCCTGCTCGAGTCGTGGCGGCTGCCCGGCGGCGTCGCCAAGTACTACGAGTGGATGGGCCTGCCCGACGCCGACGCGCCGGGCTTCCAGCTCTTCGGCCGGCCGCTGCTGACCCGGCGCGGCATCGCCTACCGCACCGTCAACGGCGAGTGGCCCGGCATCCGCGCCGAACTCGACCGCGGCTCACCGGTGCCCATCGGCGTGATCACCGTGTCGTCGCGGCAACCCAAGGATCTCGCGGTCAACCACCAGGTGCTCGCCTACGGCTACACGACCAACGGCAACGCCGTCACGGTACGCGTCTACGACCCCAACCGCGGCCGCCGCGACGACATCGGGATCACGTTCACCAACGCCGGCGCCAACGCCACGTTCACACACAACCTCGGCATCGGGGGCCGACCAGTGCGCGGCTTCTTCCGCACCGGCTACCGCGCCCAACGCCTACCGACCGGCGGCTGACATCGCCTTCGCCAACGCGGGCGCGGTCTCCTCGGGCCGGCTCGGGTTGACCAGCAGCCCCGTCGCCAACTCCAGGCCGGCGAACGTCGTCGTGCGCGGGTGGATCTCGACGTGCCACTGCCACCACCGCGCCACCTCGCGATCCTCCACATCGGTCGGTCCGGCGTGCACGATCAGGTTGTAGGCCGGATCCTCCAACGCCTCCGCCAGCCCCCGCAGCAACGGCGGCAGGGCCCGCGCCACGGACGCCAGACCCTCGTCGGTCGCCGAGGCGAGCGTCCCGCGCCCGTCGAACGGCACGAGCACGGTCTGCTGCGGCACGGCGGCCGCGTACGGCTGATAGACCAGCACCCCGTCGTCGAAGACGACCCGCTCCCCGGCGGCCCGCTCGGCGGCGGCGAGATCGTCGATGAGCCGCCGTCCGGTGTCGGTGTAGTGACCCCGGGCGAGCCGCCAGCGCGCCATCAGCCCGGGCGGCGCCTGGTCGAGCGCCACGAGCTGGCTGTGCGGATGCCGCAACGACGCACCCGCCGCGACGCCGTAGTTGCGGAACACCACCACGCCGGCGGGCCGCCGCGCGCCCAACGCCTGACACCGCGCCCGCAACGCCGTCAAGATCTCCAGCGCCTGCTCCGCCGACGCCTGCCGCAGGTCCCAGTCGTGCGCCGCCGACTCCACCAGCACCTCGTGTTCGCCGGTCGCCGGAAACCGCGGGAACAGCCCCGTCGCGGTGCTGCCGCCGGCGCCGCCCGGGCTCACGATCGGGTACTTGTTGGCGAACGCCCGGACCCGCCAGGGCCCACCGTCGGCCGGCACCCGCAACCGCTCCGGTGGAGTCTGCGACTCGTGACCCGGGCAGAACGGACAGCCGGGCGACGCCGGCCCCGGTCGCTGGGCCCGCCGCGGCGCGCTCAGCCGCCACTCCCCGGTCTCCGCGTCGACCCGCGTCTCTGTGCTCACGACGTTCAAGATAGTGGATCAAGCCGGGCGTTAGCACTCTTGTGCTAACCCGGGCTACGCTGCGGTTATGCACGGCATCGCACACCAGCCCTCGATGTTCGACCTGGTCGAGGAGCCGACCCTCGGCACCCTCGAAGGCCACGTCCAGCGCACCCAGCTCACCCGGGGCGCCTGGGTGGACCACCTGCCCGGCTGGATCGACGGCTCCGAGGTGATCCTCGAGCGGCTCCTCGAAGATGGCATCGGCTGGCGGGCCGAGCGGCGCGAGATGTACGAGCGCGAGGTCGACGTCCCCCGCCTGCTCCGGTGGTACGACGCCGACGAGGAGCTGCCGCACCCGCTGCTCACCGCGGCCCGGGAGCGACTCACCGCCTACTACGCCGACGAGCTGGGCGAGCCGTTCGTCACGACCGGCATGTGCCTCTACCGGGACGGGCGCGACAGCGTCGCCTGGCACGGCGACACCACCGGCCGCTCGTCGAGCCAGGACACGTTGGTCGCGATCGTCTCGTTCGGCTCGCCGCGGCCGCTGATGCTGCGACCCCGGGGCGGCGGTGGCGACAGCCTCAGGTTCCCGCTCGGCCACGGCGACCTGGTCGTGATGGGCGGCTCGTGCCAGCGCACCTGGGAACACGCGATCCCGAAGACCGCCAAGAAGGTCGGCCCCCGGGTCAGCGTGCAGTTCAGGCCGGTCGGCGTCAGCTGAAGCTGCTCTCCGTCAGCTGACCACGCAGCTTGGTCAGCGCCCGGGCCAGCAGCCGCGAGACGTGCATCTGCGAGACGCCGACCTGGTCGGCGATCTGCGACTGGGTCAGGTTGCCGTAGAAGCGCAGGGTGAGGATCTTCTGCTCGCGCTCGTCCAGCGTGGCCAGTGCGGGGCCCAGCGCGACCCGCAGCTCGGCCAACTCGAACGAGGTGTCCTCGGAGCCGAGCAGGTCACCGAGCTCGGTGCCGCGCTCACCGTCACCGGTCGGGGTGGACAGCGACACGGCGTTGTACG
>NZ_JBFAIU010000012.1:0-55948 GCF_040654855.1 Asanoa sp. NPDC050611 | reverse complement strand
AGGGCAACGGGGTGCTGACCATGCCGCTGGCCGCCGCGCTGGCGATGGGCGGAGCTGAGCGATGGGCGGAGCTGAGCGATGGGCGGAGCTGAGCGATGGGCGGAGCTGAGCGATGGGCGGAGCTGAGCGATGGGCGGAGCTGAGCGAGACAGAGCCATGACCAGAGCCGAGCCATGACCAGAGCCGAGCCATGACCAGAGCCGAGCTATGAGCAGAGCCGAGCCGAGCCGAGCCGAGCCGAGCCGAGTTATGAGCAGAGCCGAGCCATGAGCAGAACCGAGCCATGATCAGAACCGAACCATGAGAGAGCCGGACCGCGAACACAGCCGAGCCATGACCAGAGCCGACCGCGAACAGAGCCGAGCGATGACCAGAACCGAGCCATGACCAGACCAGCAGCGGATACGCGCGACCGGGCGCGGCGGGGTCGTCCCAGCACTGCCGGTCGGGGCGCCTCCGTGCCCGAAGGGCCGGTCGATCGTCCGCCACTGCGTAGGGTCGTCGCTCTCTTTCACCGCCACCGCTGGTCCGTCGCCGCTCTCGTGGTCACCGCCTGTGTGCTCGGCGCGGTGAACGTCGTCTCGCCGTTCCTGCTCCGCGCCATCGTCGACCGTGCCCTCCCAGACCGGAACGCGGCCCTGGTCTCCTACCTGGCCGCCGGCATGATCGTGGCGGCGCTGGCCGGCGCCGGCCTCGGCGTGGTCACCACCTGGCTCGCCAACCTGATCGGCCAGCGCGTCATGCACGAGCTGCGCGTCCAGGTCTTCACGCACCTGCAGCGGATGTCGCTGCTCTACTACGTCCGCACCCGCCCGGGTGAGCTGCAGTCGCGGATCGCCAACGACGTCGGTGGCGTCGAGAACGTCGTCTCGAACACCGCCGCCTCCGCCGTGCAGAACGCGACGAGCGCCGCCGCGGTCGGGGTGGCCGCGCTCGTGATGAGCTGGAAGCTCGCGTTGATCTGCCTGGCCGTCGTCCCGATCTTCCTGCTCGCCGCGATCCGCCTCGGCGGCCAGCGCCGGGGGATCGCCCGGCGCCGCCAGGGCCAGCTCGCCAACCTGACCGCGCTGGTCGAGGAGGGACTGTCGGTCGCCGGCATGCTGCTGGCCACCACGATGGGCCGGCGCGCCGCGCTGGCCGAGCGGTTCGCCACCGAGTCGAAGGCGCTGGCCGACAGCGAGATGCGCGCGGCGATGAGCGGCAAGTGGCTGCTCTCGACCCGCCGCGCGAGCCTGACCATGGTCCCGGCGATCGTCTACTGGGTCGCCGGCCTCGCGTTCGCGCACGGCGCCGTGGTCATCTCGATCGGCACCGCGGTCGCGTTCACCAGCATGCTCAACCGGCTGGTCGGCCCGGCCAGCGCGCTGCAGGGGCTGGGCCTGCAGGTTTCCACGTCGATGGCGCTGTTCGGCCGGATCTTCGAGGTGCTCGACGAGCGCGTCGACATCGCGGAGAAGCCCGACGCGCGAAACCTCCCGGTGGTACGCGGAGACGTGCGGTTCGAGGACGTGAGCTTCCGGTACGACCAGGAGCCGACCCTCGACGGCGTCGACCTGCACGTGCCGGCCGGCACCACCACCGCGCTCGTCGGCGAGACCGGTTCCGGCAAGACCACGTTGGGCTACCTGGTCGCCCGGCTGGTCGACCCCGCCCGGGGCGCGGTCCGGATCGACGGCGTCGACCTGCGCGACCTGCGCCTCGACGCGGTCTCCGGCGCGGTCGGCCTGGTCGCGCAGGACACCTATCTCTTCCACGACACCGTGCGGGCCAACCTGTTGTTCGCCGCGCCGGACGCCACATCGGAGCAACTCGAGGCGGCGTGCCGCGCGGCCCGGATCCACGACCTGGTGGCGGCGCTGCCCGACGGCTACGACACCGTGGTCGGCGCCCGCGGCCACCGGTTCTCCGGCGGCGAGCGGCAACGGCTGGCGATCGCCCGGATGATCCTGCGCGACCCGCCCGTGCTCGTGCTCGACGAGGCGACCAGCGCCCTCGACAACGAGACCGAGCGGGCCGTGCAGGCGGCGCTGGACCAGCTGTCCCGCGGGCGTACCACCATCGCCATCGCCCATCGCCTTTCCACCGTGCGGCATGCCGACCAGATCGTGGTGCTCGACCACGGCCGGATCGTCGAGCGTGGGCGGCACGACGAGTTGATCTCCCTGGGCGGCCACTACGCCCGCCTGGCAGGCGTTTGGGCCGCCGGGGCCGGGGAAACCCGAGCAGATGAGGGAGCTGCTGACCAGACTCGAACAAGCGTCCGGACTCGACCGGATCAGTGATCCACTCCAGCGTGGCCTGCAGGCGGTACTCAAGCCGCGTATGCTGCGCGACCTCCTGCACGGCGTGCCGACCGGCCATCCGATCCACCCCGCGCTGGCCTCGTTCACGCTGGGCTCGTTCACCAGCGCCGCGATCCTCGACCTCATCCGTGGCCAGGAGCTGCCGGCGACCACGATGGTCGGGGCGGGCATGGTGGGCGCACCGCTGACCGTGCTCGCCGGCGCCACCGACTGGTCGGAGCTCGACAAGGAACAGCGCCGGGTCGGCCTCGTCCACCTGACGGCGAACGTGATCTCGCTCGGGCTCTACAGCGCGTCCCTGGTCGCCCGCCTGCGCGGCGACCACCAGCGCGGCCGGATCTTCGGCTTCGCGGCGTTCGGTGTGATCAACGTCAGCGCGTACCTCGGCGGTCATCTGGCTTATGCGCAGGGCGCCCAGGTCAACCAGGCCGCGACCCAGCTGCACCGGATCAGCGACGGCTGGCACCCGGTGGCCGACGTCAGCGCGCTGCCACATGGCATGCCCGTCTCCCGCAGCATCGGCGAGGTGCCGGTGCTGGTGTACCGCGACGGCGACAGCGTCTCGGTGCTGCTCGAGCGCTGCGGCCACGAGACCGGCCCGCTGGGCGACGGCCGCGTGGTCGACATCGACGGCGACGCGTGCGTCGAGTGCCCGTGGCACGGCAGCGTGTTCCGGCTCCGCGACGGCCTGGTCATGCACGGTCCGGCCGGATCGGACCAGCCGGTGCTGCGCACCCGCGTGGTGAACGACGTCGTCGAGGCGAACCTGCCCTAGGTCCACAAGGGAGACCTGAGGGTCGTGACATGCTTTGCCCGTGACCGAAGCTGAGTTGGTACCCGAGCCGCCGCCGGACCGGCCCCGTCGCCGGCGCCGGACGGTGCTCACCCTCGCCACCATGGTGCTCCTGCTCTTCGGGGTGCCGTGCGGGCTGCTGGTCTTCGCGGGGCAGGACTGGCCGGCGTGGGTGCTCGGCCTGGGCAGCGCGGTCTTCTTCTTCGGCGCCCTGGCGTACACCCGCCTGATGGTGCTCGGCCACGGCCGCCGGCACCGCGACTGGGCGGCCCGCATCGGCGACACGACGCTCGGCGTCATCTGGGTGCTGTTCACCTGCTCGGTGCTGAGCCAGTTCGTGCGCCTGGCGCTGTTCCTGGGCGGCGTCTCCGATCCGCTCCGGTCCAGGGTCACGGCCGGCGCCGCGGTGCTCGCCGCGGCTGTGCTGCTCGGGTGGGGCCACTACGAAGCCATGCGGGTCTCCCGCGTACGCGCGGTCGAAGTGACCCTGGCCCGCCTGGGCGCCGGGCTCGACGGCCTGCGGGTGGTGCTGCTGACCGACACGCACTACGGCCCGATCAACCGGGCGCGCTGGTCGGCGGGCGTGGTCGACGTGGTCAACGCGCTCGACGCCGACCTGGTCTGCCACACGGGCGACATCGCCGACGGCACGGTGGCGGAGCGCCTGGAGCAGGCGGCGCCGCTGGGCCAGGTGAAGGCGCGGTACGGGCGGGCGTACGTGACCGGCAACCATGAGTACTTCTCGGAGGGCCAGGGCTGGCTCGACCACATGCGCGACCTCGGCTGGGACGCCCTGCACAACCGGCACATCGTGCTCACCCGGGACGGCGCGAGCCTGGTCGTGGCGGGCGTCGACGACCGCACCGCCGCGTTGTCCGGCGAGGCGGGCCACCACACGGACCACGCGGCGGCGCTGGCCGGCGTCGATCCGGACCTGCCGGTCCTACTGCTCGCACACCAGCCCCGCCAGATCGACGGCGCGGTGGCGCACGGCATCGACCTGCAGATCTCCGGCCATACGCACGGCGGTCAGATCTGGCCGTTCCACTACCTGGTGCGCACGGACCAGCCGGCGCTGCAGGGCTTGAGCCGGCACGGTGAGCGGACGCAGCTCTACACGAGCCGGGGCACGGGCTTCTGGGGTCCGCCGTTCCGGGTCTTCGCCCCGAGCGAGATCACCCTGATCACGCTGCGCTCGGGTCAGACAGCCTCCTGAGGCCGGACGCGGCCGATCCGCCCAGCCGCGGAACAATGTCAGCGGCAACGGGGAGGCAACCGTGACAAGTCCCGGCCTGGCGGCGCTGATCGCCGCCTGGAAGCGGTTCGACATCGCGTTGTGGTCGCACGACGGCTTCGACGAAGCCGCGTTCGAGGAACTCAAGTCGGCCCTCGAGCTGTGCGCGCGGGAGTGGGCCGGCCAGCCGTCCATCCCGCGTGTGGGCGCCAACATCCTGGTGGACATCTTCCCGGCCACCGAGTCCAACGCCGCCGCCTGTCCGGGTGAGCAGGGCCGACGCATCCTGGACGCCGCCCTTACGCTGCAGAACCTCGTCTGGAAGTGCGTGGCGCTGGACCAGTCAGCGGCCGGGGCCGCCGGCAATCACACGTAGCAGAGGCTTACCAGGCCCGAGAGCAGGCCCAGGGCCGTGGCGTTGCGGAAGTTGCGGTGGAGGTCGCGGGCGCGGATGTGCATCGCGACCGCGATCGCGAAGTACGCGACCAGCGCCCCGCAGGTCACCACGCCCAGGTACGGGACGATCAGGCCCAGCAGGAGGCCGCTGCCGGCGGCCAGCTTGATCGGCGTCAGCAGGCGGCGGACCGCGCGCGGCGCGTGGACGTCGTCCAGGCAGCGGCGGACCGCGTCGATCGGGCGGACGCAGATCGCGGCGTCGACGTACTGGATCGCCGCGAGCACCAGGACCGGCCAGACCGGGTCCGCGAGGATGGTCATGGTCACAGGACGGGTCGGGTCGCCCGAACGTGACATAAGTTCTGGTCGTGCGATGGGTGATCGTGGGGGCGGGCGCAGTCGGTGGTGTGGTCGGCGGCCGGCTGGCCATGGCGGGGCACGACGTCGTGCTGGTCGCGCGCGGCGCGCACCTCGACGCCATCCGCCGCGACGGGCTCGCCATGCACTCGCCCGAGGGCAGGCGGACGCTGCGGCTGCCGGCGGTGGCCGACGTGGCCGCGCACGACTGGCGGGCCGGCGACGTCGCCGTGCTCGCGGTCAAGGGCATGGACACCCCCGACGTGCTGCGCCCGCTCGCGGCCGCCGCGCCGGCCGCGACGCCGGTGCTCTGCCTCCAGAACGGCGTCGCCAACGAGCGCGCCGCGCTGCGGCTGTTCGCCAACGTCTACGGCGTGCACGTGGTGCTGCCCGCCACCCACCTCGCACCCGGCGTCGTCGTCGCGCACAGCGCACCGACGCCCGGCAGCCTCGACCTCGGCCGTTGCCCGGGCGGCCTCGACGACACCGCCGAGGCGCTCGCGGCCGGCCTGCGCGCGGCCGGCTTCTCGGCGGAGCCGCGCGCGGACATCATGCGCTGGAAGTACGCGAAGCTCCTGCAGAACCTCGGCAACGCCGTGCAGGCCCTGTGCGGCCCGGACGCGGACGGCCTAGACGACCTGGACGCCCTGCTCCGCGCCGAGGCCACCGAGGTGCTGCGGGTAGCCGGCATCGACGTGGCCACGCCGGAGGAGGACGCACGGCGCCGCAAGGGCCTCCTGAACATCCAGCCGGTCGAGGGCACCCCGCGCGGCGGCGGCTCCAGCTGGCAGAGCCTGGCCCGCGGCACGGGCACCGTCGAGGCTGACTATCTCAACGGCGAGATCGTGCTGCTCGGCCGCCTGCACGGCGTGCCGACCCCGGCCAACGAGCTGGCCCGCCAACTCGTCAACCAAGCGGCCCGCGACCACATCGCCCCGGGCGCCATCACCCCCTCCGAGTTCCGCGCGAAGCTCGCCTGATCACGCGTCAGGACACGCGGTAGGTCAGGTAGGCGAACTGGCCCACCTGCTCCATCGCGGACAGGGTCAGCCGCGACGACGGCAACCGCCGGGGTAGGACCGGCGCGCCGGCGCCCAACGTCACCGGGGCCACGCCGAGGATGATCTCGTCGAGCAGGCCCGCGTCGGCGAAGGTGCCGACCAGCTCGCCGCCGCCGACCAGCCAGATGTCGCGGTCGCCGGCCGCCTCGGTCATCGCGGCGTGGACCGGGCGCACGTCGCCCGACACGAAGGTCAGGTTGGCGCCCGGGATCCGCGGTAGGTCACGGTGCGTGAACACCCAGGCCGGACGGTCGGCATACCACTCGTGCCATTTCGCGGGGTTCTCCAGCAGCTTCTCGTGCTCGAGGACCCACTCGTAGGTGGTCGCGCCCATCGCGAAGGCGCCGATGCCCGCGAAGAACGGGGCGAAGCGGTCGTCGCCCTCGGCGACCTCGAAGAGCCAGTCGAGCGAGTTGTCGGCGTCGGCGATGAAGCCGTCGATCGTGGTCGCGGTGTAGTAGCGGGTAGCCATGGCGCAACGAGACCACGCGGGTACGACAAAATCAGAGCGGAGGCGCCGGGTCGGTGCGCAGCCGGCTGAACAGGTGGCCGTCCCGCCAGGCCCCGTCGCGGAACTCGCACGCCCGCACCACGCCCTCGAGCTGGAAGCCGGCCTTGACCAGCGACCGCTGCTCGACCACGTTCTCCGCGTGCGTGCCCGCCTGGATCCGCTGCACCGGCGAGTGCGTGAACAGGTACTCACACAGCATGGCCTGCGCCCGCCACCCGATCCCGCGTCCCCGGAACTCCGGCAGCAGCGCGATGCCGATCTCGAAGTACGGCCCGCGCCCCGCGTACACCCCCTCGGTGTAGCTCACGAACCCCACCCGCTTGCCGCCCGCGTCGACCACGAGCCGCCCGTCCCGCTCGCCGAGGAACCCGTCCTCCGCGAACCGCTTCGCAACCCGCTGCACGTCCTGGAAGCCCCGCCAGTCGAGCCCGATCAGCCCCGGCTCGACGCAGAAGCGACGGAACATGTCGAGGTCGTCCTCGTCGGCCACCGGCCGCAGCCGGATCGAGAGATCGGTCACTGCCATCCAGCCATCCTGCCGGCCGAGCGCCCGTCCGTGTGACCCTCGAAAACCATGGAGGCATGGCTGCAGCGGGGGTACGGCGTCCGGTTCGACTGGGGACCCGAAGGGGCCCGCCGGCTCGCGCCGGGCAGCGCGTACGCCGTCGTGGTCGATGTCCTGTCCTTCACCACCTCGGTGTCCGTGCTGGTCGATGCCGGCACGCGGGTGCACCCGCGCGGCTGGCAGGACGGCGCGAACCCGGCCGGCGTGCCGGTCGCCGTGGGCCGCAGCGCGGTCACCGCGGACCAGCCGTGGTCGCTCTCGCCGGCCGCCCTGCGCCGCGCGCCGGCCCCGGCCGACCTGGTGCTGCCGTCGCCGAACGGCTCGGCCATCGCCGCCGCGATCAAGGACCATTGCGACCTCGTCGCCGGCAGCCTGCGCAACGCCCGAGCGGTCGGTCGCTGGTTGCGCCACCATGACGTGGGTACGCCCGACCGCCCGCTGACCGTGATCGCCGCGGGGGAGCGGTGGCCCGACGGCACCCTCCGCCCGGCGCTGGAGGACCTCCTCGGCGCCGGCGCGATCATCGACGCCCTCGACGCGGCGGCAACCCAGTCCCCGGAGGCCCGCACCGCCGCACACGCCTACCGCGCCGCGGCCGGCGACCTCCGACGCACCATCATGGACAGTGCGAGCGGCCGGGAGCTGGCGGCGATCGGCTTCGCCGAGGACGTGGCGATCGCCCTGGAGACGAACACCTCGGCGATCGTCCCGGTGCTCCGCGACGGCGCGTTCAGCGCAGCAGCCCCCGGATCGGATGGGGACTGACCTTCACCCGTCGACCCGCCGCTGCCGCCCAGTCCGCGGTCCGGATGTCGCGCATCGCCGCCCGCCGGGTCGCGGCGTCGAGCCGCTCGAGGAACATGACGCCGTCGAGGTGGTCGGTCTCGTGCTGCAGGCAGCGCGCCACCTCGGCGGTGCCGACGACCTGTGCCGGCCGGCCGTGGTCGTCGAGGCCCCGCCCGACGGCGTGCAGCCGCCGCCGCGTGTCGTAGTAGAGCCCCGGGATCGACAGGCAGCCCTCCGGCCCGACCTGCTCCTCGTCGGACGGGAACTCCAGCGCCGGGTTCACCAGATGGCCGCGTACGCCGTCCACGTCGAACACGAACACCCGCAGCGGCACCCCGATCTGCGGCGCCGCGAGCCCCGAGCCCCGCTGGTCGCGCAGCGTCTCGGTGAGGTCGCGAACCAGCGTCCGCAGCGACCTGTCGAAGTCGGTCACCGGGTCGGCCGCCATGGTCAACACCGGGTCGCCGAAGAGCCGCACCTGCCGGACCGTCACGAACCCTCCCGAGATCGCTTTGCAAAGCTTTGCAAACAACAGGGTACGATGCGATGCGTGATCGGGCAAGAGACTGAGATGGCACTGCGGCACCCGCTGCGGGTGGCGCTGCTGGAGCTGCTCACCACCGCCGGCTCGGTAACCGCCAACGAGGCGGCAAGGCGGCTCGGCGAGAGCTCCGGCGCCTGCTCGTTCCACTTGCGACAGCTGCAGCGGTACGGCTACGTCGAGCCGGTCGCCGGCGCGCACGGCCGCGCCCGCCCGTGGCGCCTGCGGCCGGCGGCGGCACCGGACCGGGCCGACTTCGGCCCGCTGGCCCGCGAGCTGGAGGACGAGGGCTACCACCGCTGGCTGGCCCGGCGCGCCACGGCACCCGAGCGCTGGCAGCGGGACGAGGCGTTCAGCGAGGTGCTGCACCTGACGCCCGACGAGCTGGCCACGGTCGCGGCGGAGATCCGCGCGGTGCTCGCGCCCTACGCCCGCCGCCGCGCACCGCGCGACAGCGGCCCGGTCGGCGTCGTCGCCCGGCTCTTCCCGCTGCTGTCCGAGGAGGACGCCACGTGATCGAGCTGGCGCACACGAGCGCCGCGGGCCCGGACGCGCTCGGTGCCGCGTACCGCCTGCTCGAAGAGGTCTTCGAAGGCGAGTTCGGCGCCGCGGACTGGGAGCACTCGCTCGGCGGGATGCACGCGTTCGCCTGGGAGGGCGACACGCTGGTCGGGCACGGCAGCGTCGTCCAACGCCGCTTGCTGCACAACGGCCGCGCCCTGCGCTGCGGCTACGTCGAGGGCGTGGCCGTCCGCGCGGCCCACCGCCGCCGCGGCCACGGCAGCGACGTGATGGCGGCCCTGGAGTCGGTCATCCACACGGCGTACGACCTGGGCGCGCTCGGCACCACGGAGGACGGCGAGCCGCTCTACCGCGCCCGCGGCTGGCGGCGCTGGACGGGCCCGCTGGCCGCGCTGACCCCTGACGGCATCCGCGAGACACCCGAGGAGGCGGGCGCCGTCTACGTCCTGCCGGGCGTCATGCCACTGGACCTGTCGGCGGCACTGACCTGCGACTGGCGCGACGGCGACGTCTGGTAGCCCTCGCGGCGGGCGCCGCCCGGCCCCCTCCGAGAATTCTCCGCCGGCATGTCGAGAAACCGGCGCCGGATCCCACGTACCAGTAGGACCGTGAATTCAGGAGGATGAGATGTCCGAGCTTCGTGCGTTGGTGTCCGGTATCGCGATGGGTGAGTCGCCCCGGTGGCGTGACGGGCAGGTGTGGTTCTGCGACTGGGGCACCGGCCGGGTCGTCCGCGCCGATCCCGACACCGGCGCCACCACGGTGGTGGCCGAGCTGGGTGACATGCCGGTCTGCATCGACTGGCTGCCCGGCGGCCGGCTGCTCGCCGTCTCCGGGCAGAAGGGCCTGCTCATGCAGGTCGACGACGACGGCACGCTCAAGCAGCACGCGGTGCTCGGCGCCGGACGGTGGAACGAGATCGTCGTCGACCCGCGGGGCAACGTGTTCGTCAATGACATCGGGTTCGACTTCCCCGGTGGCGAGTTCCGGCCGGGCCGGATCTGCGTGCTCACGCCCGGGTCGGATCAGCCCCGGGAGGTCGCGGGCGGACTGGCGTTCCCCAACGGGATGGCCGTCCGCGGGGACACGCTGATCGTCGCCGAGTCGTACGCGGGACGGCTCACCGCCTTCGACATCGCGCCCGACGGCGGGCTGAGCCACCGGCGGGAGTTCGCCGCGGTCGAGGAGTCCGCGCCCGACGGCATCTGCGTCGACGCGGAGGGCGCCGTCTGGTTCGCCGACGTCCCGAACCAGCGCTGCGTCCGCGTCGCCGAGGGCGGTGCGATCCTGCGGACGGTGGACGCCGACCGCGGCTGCTTCTCGTGCGCCGTCCACGAGGACACCCTCTACATCACCGCCAACAACTGGGGCGGGAACGGCGCGGGGGAGGGCGTGGTCTACGCCGCCACGGTCTAGGACCGCAGCACACGGGCGAGCACGTCGAGCGCGGCCGGGTAACGGCTCTCGCTCGGCGTGCCGTACCCGATGATCAGCCCTTGTGGATGGTCGTCGGAAGCCTCGTGCCAGTGGCTGCCGAGATCGCCGACCGCGAGCCCGTGCCGCGCGGCGACCGCCAGCAGGTCCGCCTCCCGCGGCCCGCCCGCCGGCAGCGGGACCAGCGCGTGCAACCCGGCCGCCACGCCCCGCACCGGCTCGCCGCGCAGCCGTGACAGCAGCAGGTCGCGTCGCGCCCGGTAGCGCGACCGGGCCGCCCGCACGTGCCGGTCGTACCCGTGCCCGGTGATCAGCTCCGCCAGCGTCAGCTGCCCGAGCACCTCCGTGTGGAAGTCCGTGTGCCGCTTGGCCTCCACCACCGGCTCGACCAGCCGCGCCGGCAGCACGACCCAGCCCAGCCGCAGCGCCGGGGCCAGCGTCTTGGCCGCCGTGCCGACGTACGCCACCTGTTCCGGCGCCATCCCCTGCACCGCGCCCACCGGCTGCCGGTCGTAGCGGAACTCGCCGTCGTAGTCGTCCTCGACCACCAGCCCGCCGTGCTCCCGCGCCCAGGCGGCCACCGCGTGCCGCCGCGCGGGCGCGAGCGTGACCCCGGTCGGAAACTGGTTGGCCGGCGTCAGCACCACGGCGTCCACCGTGGACTCCAGCAGGTCCGTGCGGGCGCCCGCGGCGTCGACCGGCAGCGGCACGACCCGGGCGCCGGCGCGCCGGACCACCGCCCGGTGGAACGCGAGCCCTGGATCCTCCATCGCCACGACCCGGTGCAGCCCGGCCAGCAACGAGAGCGCCTGCACGTAACCGGACGTGACCACGATGCGGTCCGGATGGGCCAGCACGCCGCGGGCCCGGCCGAGGTATTCCGCGAGCGCCGCCCGCAGCGCGGGATGCCCGCGCGGGTCGCCGTAGTCGTAGGTCGCCGACGGGGCCTGGCCGAGCGCCCGCCGGGCGGCCCGCAGCCAGGCCGCCGTCGGGAAGAAGGTCACGTCGGGAGCGCCCGGCCGCAGGTCGAACCGCGGCGGCGCCGGCTCGGCGGCCGACGGCGCGAACGACACGGGCGGCGGCACCGGCGCCACGGTGGTCCCGGACCCGGTCCGCGCGGTCAGGTAGCCCTCGGCGACGAGCTGGTCGTAGGCCGCGGCGACGGTGCCGCGGGCGACCCCCAGCGACGCGGCGAGCGCGCGGGTCGCCGGCAGCCGACTCCCGGGGGCCAGCCGCCCGGCCCGGATGGCCGCACGCAGGGCCTGCTCCAGCTCGGCCCGGCGCCCACCCAGCGGGAGGTCGAGATGAAGATCGACGCCGAAAGCGGCCCAATCAAACGCCACGGTATTGGACCTTAGCGCGGGTCCATTCGACCCCTAACGTGGTGGGCATGACGACCTCGACGATCCGCCTCGCCGCCGACAAGCTCGCGCCGCACATGAACCGCGCCATGAACAACTTCGACGCCGCCTCCCGCAAGACCAACCTGGAAGCACCGCTCCTGGAGCTCGTCCGGGCCCGTGCCTCGCAGCTCAACGGCTGCGCCTACTGCGTCGACACCCACAACGCCGACGCCCGCGCCGCGGGCGAGACCGAGCGCCGCCTCTACGCGCTCCCGGTCTGGTCGCAGACGCCGTTCTTCACCGACCGCGAGCGCGCCGCCCTGGCGCTCACCGAGGCGATGACCCGCCTCACCGACGGACCGGTCCCGGACGCCGTCTTCGCGCAAGCGCAGGCAGAGTTCGACGACACCGAGCTGGCCGAGCTGGTCTGGTCGATCACCGTGATCAACGCCTGGAACCGGGTCGCCGTCACCACCCACGCCTGGCCGCTGTCGTGACCGCCGCCCAGCTCCGCGCCCTCCACCGGCCCGGAAACCCCGTCATCCTGGCCAACGCCTGGGACGCCGCCTCCGCCCGGGCGGTCCAGGCGGCCGGCTTCCCGGCCGTGGCGACCAGCAGCGCCGCCGTCGCGCTCAGCCTCGGCTACGCCGACGGCGAGGCCACGCCCGTCGAGGAGATGCTCGACGCGGTCGCCCGGATCGCCCGCGCGGTCGACGTGCCGGTCACCGCCGACCTCGAACGGGGGTACGGGCTGCCGCCGGCGCAGTTCGTCGAGCGCCTGCTGGCCACGGGCGCGGTCGGCTGCAACCTGGAGGACTCCGACCCGCGTACCAAGAAACTGATCGATGTGGACAGACAGGCCGACTTCCTGGCCGCGGTCCGCGCGGCCGCCGGCGCCGACGTGGTGATCAACGCCCGGGTGGACGCCTACGTCAGGGGAGCGAAGGACCAGGCCGAGGACCGCACGCGCCGCTACCTGGCGGCCGGAGCGGACTGCGCCTACCCCATCGGCGCCGCCGTCGCCGCCGACATCGGGGCCCTGGCCGGCATCGGCCCGATCAACGTCCTCTTCACCCCGGCCACACCGTCGCTCGCGGAGCTGGCCGAGCTGGGAACGGCCCGGATCAGCTTCGGCAGCGGCATCCACGAGGCCCTGGCCACCCGGCACGGGCGGATGCTCGCCGCGATCGCCGCAGGGGCCTCGCCGTACCAGGAATGAGCGTTACGGTGGCCTGGTGACCGACGTGCGCGAGCCCCGGCATGACCTGGCCGACCCGAAGATCCTGCTCCTGGACTTCCTCGACTGGTACCGGGTGGTCGTCGGCCGCAAGGTGGCCGGGCTCGCGCCCGAGGAGCTCAGCCGCAGCCGGCTGCCGTCCGGGTGGACGCCGTTGCAGCTGCTCAAGCACCTCGTCTACATGGAGGAGCGCTGGGTCCGCTGGGGCTTCGCCGCCGAGCCGGTGCCGCACCCGTGGGGCGACCAGGACGACGAGGGCCGCTGGCAGGTCGGTCCGGAGGAGACGGTCGACGCGCTGCTGGCCGCGATGGACCTGGCCGGCGCCCGGACCAGGGAGATCGCGTCGCGGGCTGAGTTCGGCGACCACGCGGCGGCCGGCGGGCGGTTCGCCACCGAGTCCGACTGCCCGACGCTGGGCTGGATCCTGACGCACGTGCTGCAGGAGTACGCCCGGCACGCCGGCCAGATGGACGTCGCGCGCGAGCTGATCGACGGCACGGTCGGCGAATAGGACCCATTCGGGGGGCGCGTCGGGCGCGCGACAACAGATCGGCCCGGGCGGCCGTACCGTCCGGTGCGTGACCCTCCGGCTGGCGACGTTCAACGTCGAGAACCTGTTCGCGCGCGCCAAAGCGCTCGACACCGAGGACCGCGAGCAGGGCCAACCGGCCCTGTCCGCGTTCGAGACCTTCAACCGCATCGCGGCCGACCCGGTCTACTCCGACCAGGACAAGGCCGACATGATCACGGCGCTGACCACGCTGCGGGTGCTCGTCGAGACCGACCAGGGCCTGCGCCTGAACCCCAATCAGTTCGACAACGCCTGGGCGCTGCTGCGCGAGAACCGGGGCGACTTCCTCGCGGCGCCGGCCAACGCGCCGCCGCGGGTGGTCGCCAACGGGCGCGGCGACTGGCTCGGCTGGGTCGAGCTGACCGTCGAGCCGGTCGACGAGACGTCGACCCGGATGACCGCCAAGGTGATCCAGGATCTGGCGCCCGACATGCTCTGCGTGGTCGAGGCGGAGAACCGGCCCGCGCTGGCCCGGTTCAACGACGAGCTGCTCGGCGGCCGCTTCGCGCACTGCATGCTGGTCGACGGCAACGACCCCCGCGGCATCGACGTGGGCCTGTTCTGCACCGACAAGGTCAAGGTCCGCTGGGTACGCAGCAACGTCGACGTGCCGGATCCCAAGCGCAAGGGCAAGCGCCTGTTCAGCCGGGACTGCCCGGTCTACCAGCTCCGGCTGCCCGGCGGCGAGGACCTGTTCCTGCTGCTCAACCACCTCAAGAGCCAGTCGTTCAGCAGCGGCGACCCGGACCCGCTGCGCACGCGGCAGTCGCAGGAGGTGCGCGCGATCTACGACGGCCTGCGGGCCGAGGGTGCCGAGTTCGTCGCGGTGCTCGGCGACCTCAACAAGGGCCCGGACGGCGACCGGCACCCGACCCTGGAGGCGCTGATCGGGCCGGACTCCCCGCTGGTCGACGCGTACGGGCACGAGAACTTCGCGCAGCTCTGGGGCGACAAGGACGACGACCACGAGCGGCCCGGCAGCTTCCAGTCGTGCTCGCTGAAGAACCGCCTCGACTACATCCTGCTCTCGCCCCCGCTGGCCGACCGTGTGGTCGACGGCGGCGTCTTCCGCAGGGGCCTCTGGGGCACGCCCAGCAACAAGACGAAGCCCAAGTTCTGGACGGTGTACGACGAGATCACCGCCGGCCGCCACGGCGCCTCGGACCACGGTGCGGTCTGGGTCGACCTGGACCTCTGAGCGACGAGCGGGACGGGGCCCCGGCCTGGGGCCCCGGGCTCAGACGCGGGCCGGCTCGACCGCCGGCTCCTCGACGGCGGCGGCCGCGGCCTCGGCGCGGTTGGCGGCCAGGTGCGCCCGGACCGACCAGGCGACCGCGGCGGCCCAGACCACCCAGATGACCGCGTACACCGAGTAGCGAACGCCGTCCGGCGCGTCGATCCAGTCGCTGCGCAGCAGCGTCCGCGTGTTGGTCAGGATGATCACGCCGCCGACCGCGGAGCCGAGCACCCGCGGCGGCACGAGCCGGACCAGCCAGGCCGCGATCGGCGCCGCGATCACGCCGCCCGCCAGCAGCGCGGCGACCCAGCCGAAGTTGATCTGCTCGGAGCCGATGCCGACGAAGAAGCCGACGCTGGCCGCGATCGCGACGAGGAACTCGCTCGTGTCGATCGAGCCGATCGTCTTGCGGGGCTCGAGCCGCCCGCTGGCCAGGATCGCCGGCGTGCCGACCGGGCCCCAGCCGCCGCCACCGGTCGAGTCGACGAAGCCGGCCACCAGGCCGAGCGGGGTGAGGAACCGCTTGCGCAGCGGCTTGCCGAGGTTGGCCTTGGGCAGCCCCGAGGCGGTGAACCGGGTCAGGATGTAGAGCCCGAGCGCGAGCAGGATCAGCGACATCACGGGCGCGGCGGTCTCGGTGGACAGACTCGACAGGAAGGTCGCGCCGGCGAAGGCGCCGATGGCGCCAGGTATGCCGATCTTGGCGACCACCTTCCAGTCGACGTTGCCGAACCGCCAGTGGGAGGCGCCGGAGACCAGGGTGGTGCCGATCTCGGCCAGGTGCACGGTGGCCGAGGCCGCCGCCGGGTTGGTGCCGATGGCGAGGAGGAGGGTCGTCGACGTGACGCCGTAGGCCATGCCCAGGCTGCCGTCGACGAGCTGGGCGCCGAGCCCTACCAGCGCCAGGAGAACCAGCTTGCGCACCGTGCCACCGCCTTTCCCTAGTTTGTCGGTAGAGAATATGTAAACGGTCGGCTAAGTAGCAAGGCACGTCCCACAAGACAGGAAAGACAGCAGGCGTCACAGCGGCCATCATGGGTGGATGGGTGCCTACGCCGACGCGTACCGGACGAGCCTGACCGACCCCACCGAGTTCTGGGGCGCCGCCGCCCGCGAGATCGAGTGGTTCCGGCCGCCCCGCACCGTGCTCGACGACAGCGCGCCGCCGTTCTACCGCTGGTTCCCCGACGGGGTGCTGAACACCTGCTTCAACGCCGTCGACCGGCACGTCCGGGCCGGGCGGGGCGAGCAGGCCGCGATCGAGTACGACAGCCCCGTCACCGACACCCGGCGCACCCTGACCTACCGCGAGCTGCAGGACCAGACGGCGCGCTTCGCCGGCGTACTCCGGCATCTCGGTGTCGGGGCCGGCGACCGCGTGGTGATCTACATGCCGATGGTGCCGGAGGCGGTCGTGGCCATGCTGGCCTGCGCCCGGCTCGGCGCCGTGCACTCGGTGGTGTTCGGCGGCTTCGCACCGCGCGAACTGGCCGCCCGGATCGACCACGCCACGCCGAAAGTGCTGGTCACCGCGTCCTGCGGCATCGAGGTCAAGCGGATCGTCGAATACCTGCCGATCGTCGACCAGGCGCTGACCATGGCCGACCACCGGCCCGACAGCGTGGTGCTGCTGCAGCGCCCGGAAGCGCCGGCCACTCCGCAGGCCGGGCGCGACCTCGACTGGCACGCGGCGCTCGCCGAGGCCGAGCCGGTCGACTGCGTGCCAGTGGCGGCGACCGACCCGCTCTACATCCTCTACACCTCGGGCACCACGGCCCGGCCGAAGGGCGTGGTCCGTGACAACGGCGGCCACGCGGTGGCGCTGCGGTGGAGCATGCAGCACGTCTACGACACCCATCAGGGCGACACGATGTGGACCGCCTCAGACATCGGATGGGTGGTCGGGCACTCCTACATCGTCTACGGGCCGCTGCTCGCCGGCTGCACCTCGGTGCTCTACGAGGGCAAGCCGGTCGGCACGCCCGACGCCGGCGCGTTCTGGCGCGTGGCGGCCGAGCACGCGGTCAAGACCATGTTCACGGCGCCGACCGCGTTCCGGGCGATCCGCCGCGACGACCCGACGGGCGCCCACCTCGACCGCTACGACCTGCGCAAGCTGCGCTACCTCTTCCTGGCCGGCGAGCGGCTCGACCCGGAGACCTACTCCTGGGCCCGCGAGCGGCTCGGCATCCCGGTGATCGACCACTGGTGGCAGACCGAGACCGGCTGGCCCGTCGCGGCGAACCCGATGGGCCTCGAGCCGCACCCGCCGCGCCCGGGCTCAGCGACGGTGCCGATGCCGGGCTACGACGTCCGCGTCGTCGACGACAACGGCGAGCCCGCGCGCGAGGGCCAGATCGTGATCAGGCTGCCGCTGCCGCCCGGCACGCTGCCGACGCTCTGGCAGGACGACGAGCGCTACGTCGCCTCCTACCTGAGCGCCCACCCGGGGCACTACCTGACCGGCGACGGCGGGTACGTGGACGACGACGGCTACCTGTTCGTCATGGGCCGCACCGACGACGTGATCAACGTGGCCGGCCACCGGCTGTCCACGGGCGCCATCGAGCAGGTCCTCGCCGCGCACCCGGCGGTCGCGGAGTGCGCCGTGATCGGGGTGGCCGACGAGCTGAAAGGCCAGGTGCCGCGGGCCCTCGTGGTGCTCAAGGCCGGCGCCGAGCCCGGCGACGACCTGGCCGCCGAGCTGAAGGCACTCGTCCGTGAGCGGATCGGCGGCATCGCGTCGCTGAGCCGGGTCGACGTGGTCGCGGCGCTGCCGAAGACCCGGTCCGGCAAGATCCTCCGCAAGACCATGCGTGGCCTCGCGGCCGGCGCCGACGAGCCGGTGCCCTCGACCATCGAGGACCCGGCGGTGCTGGAGGCCCTCCGCCGGGTGCTCGAGCCGGACTACTGAGCCATCAATAGCTGAGCCGTTAGCGGCGGGTGGGCATCGGCGGCCGCACGGGCAGCTCCGGCGCGGCGTTGTCGAGCGGCACCTCGGGCCCGCGGATCAGGCCCAGCTGCACCGCCTGCCGCGGCAGGAACGCGTGCAGCAGCCAGTCGCCGACCACGCGGATCCGGTTGCGCGGCAGCGACAGCAGGTGGTAGCCCCGGGTCGCCACCATGGCGGGGATGCCCGACAGGTGGACGCCGAACGGGTTGGCGGTCGCGTCCAGACCGCCTAGGTCGACCACGAAGCCGAGGTCGCGGTGGCGGTACGGCTTGCGCCGGCCCGTGCCGTACTCCGCGGCGATGTTGCGCGCGACCTGCTTGCCGTGCCGGACCGCGTGCTGGGCGGTCATCGGGGTCGGGCGGCCCGGGTTCTCCGGGTCCGGCACCGCGGCCGCGTCGCCGATCGCGTAGACCCGCGGGTGGCCGGGGACGTTGAGGTACTCGTCGACCACTATGCGGCCGTGGTCCGTGGGCAGGCCGAGGTTCTCGACGACCGGGTCGGGCCGCACGCCCACGCACCAGACCAGCGTGCGGGTGGGGATGTAGCGGCCGTCGGTCAGCCGTACGCCGTCGAACAGCGCCTCCTGCACCGAGGTGCCCATCAGCACCTCGACGCCGCGCTCGCGGAGCACCCGGTCGGCGTCCTTGGACATCCCCTCGTCGAGCTCCGGCAGCACCCGCTTGGCCAGGTCGAGCAGCACCCACTTGGGCTGGATCGGCGACTTCTTCTGTTTCGCCACCATGTCGGTGAACGTGGCGCCGTGCGCCGCCACCTCGGTGCCGGTGTAGCCGGCGCCCACCACCACGAACGTGCAGCGGGCCGCGCACTCGCCCGGATCGGCCTCGGTCAGCGCCATCTCGATCTGGCGGACCATGTGGTCGTGCAGGAACAGCGCCTCCGGGATGCCCCGGAAGCCGTGGGCGTGGTCCGCGACACCGGGGATGGGCAGCAGCTTGTTGACGCTGCCCAGGGCGATGACCAGGCGGTCGTACGCGACGTGGCCCTCGCCGCCCTCCGGGTTGCGGTAGTGGACGCGGTTCTCCGCCAGGTCGAGGGAGTGCGCCTCACCGAGCACCAGCCGGACCCTGGGCAGCGACGAGGTGAGCGAGACCGCGATCTGCGGCGGCTCCAGCACCCCGACCGCGACCTCGGGTAGCAGCGGGACGTAGAGCAGGTAGTCCGTCGGGTTGATCAGCGTGATGTCCGCCCGGCCGCGAGCCAGGCGGGTCAGTTTGTGCGCTGCGTGGTACCCGGCGAACCCACCTCCGACGATGACCACCCTGGGACGTGCCATGCCACCCACGTTAGTGCCACTTGGGGGGTCCGACACGCTATGTGCCTAAATCCTCGGTACCGCGATACCTCCGATGTCTCCCGACCTGCAGGGGGAGAACGTGTAGGACACGCATCGAAGTTCGGGGATTGACGAGCCGAGACATCCAATGTTAACTACACGTCACAGATGAAGGTCGATGCCCATTTCGGCGGATGGGCACCAGACGAACGATCTAGAAGGGATCGTGTCGGATGAAGGTGCGTTCGCCGATCGTGCGGCCAACTCTGCGCCTCAGCGTGCTCCTCCTCCTGCTCTCCGGTGGGCTCGTCGCGCTCGGGTCGGCCCCGGCCGCCGCGGCGCCCACGGACGCCGCTTACAACGCCGGGACCGGGGCCCTCAACGTCGACTACGGGAGCTACCTCTCGAAGCACGACGTCGTCTACAACCGGCCCAACACCAACCCGCTGCACGGGCTGACCGTCGGCAACGGCCGCACGGGCGCGATGGTGTGGAACCAGAACGGCCTGACCGCTCAGGTGTCCGGTGTGGACCTCGCGCAGCAGTCCACGTACGCGGCCGGCAACCTCAACCTCTTCACCTCGCCGCAGCTGGACACCGGCTACAGCACGTTCCAGCAGCGGCTGTCCCTCTACGACGGGACGCTGACCACGAAGTACGACAGCAACCGCACGGTGACGGTTTTCGGCGCGCCCAACTCCGAGGTGATGGGCATCCACGTCGAGGACTCCCGGCCCGGCGTGTCGAGCGTCGGGCTCGACCTGTCGCTGTGGGACATGAACACCGTGCAGAACATCGCGGACGTGCCGAACCTGACCACCTGGCGGACGGTCAGCACGTTCGCCGACTCGGCCGCCGTCGGCCTGTCCCGCGGCCAGGCGGACCCGCAGAACTTCGGCTACACGTTCGCGGCCACCGTCGAGGGCGCCAACTACACCGCCCAGACGGTCAACGGCACCCGGGTGCGACTGAACATCACCCCGACGTCGAGCTACACCATCTGGTTCACGGCGGCCAGCCGCGTCAACTCGCCCGGGCAGAACTCGGTGCAGCAGGCGCGCAACCAGCTCGCGGCGGTCAAGTCGGCCGGCTACACCAGCACGCTCAACGCGTACAAGAACTGGTGGCACAGCTTCTGGGCGAAGTCGTTCGTGCAGTACGGCGGCAGCGCCGACAACGACTACCTGGAGAACGCCTACTACCTGTTCACCTACATGATCGCGGCCGGTGGCTACGGCAACTACCCGCTGCACTTCATCAACGGCAACTTCCGCGCGACCCAGGACAACTCCAAGTGGTCCAACGGCTACTGGTACTGGAACCAGCGCGACGTCTACAACTCGTTCTACAGCTCGAACCATCCGGAGCTGATGAGAACGTTCAACAACCTCTACTCGCGCAACTACAACGCGCTGAGGTCCTACACGCAGACGCGGTACGGCACCGACTCGCTCTGGGTGCCGGAGACGATGGGCTGGGACGGCAACGCCCGCGGCACCATCAACAGCGACTTCGTCAACGACATCTACTCCACGGGCACCGAGGCCGCGTACAACATGTACCTCTACTACCGGTACACCAACGACACGGCCTACCTGCGCGACGTCGCGTACCCGTACATGCGTGAGTCCGTACGGTTCTACCAGAACCGGCTGTCCCGCAACGGCGCGCAGTACTACATGGCCAGCTCCAACGCGCACGAGACCTACTGGGACGTGAAGAACGCGCTGACCGACCTGGCCGCGGTGCGGCTGCTGTTCCCGCTGACGATCCAGGTGTCCACCCAGCTCGGGCTCGACAGTGGACTGCGGGCCGGCTGGCAGGACGTCGTCAACAACCTCGCGCCGTACCAGATCTCGAACGGCGCCTACCTGCCGCATGACCCGCCGACGTCACCGACCCGCAACGGCGAGAACGTGGCGCTGGAGCTCGTCTGGCCCTACGACCAGACCGGGATCGGCTATCCCGACACGCAGACCGCCATCAACACCTTCAACGTCCGGCCGCACCCCTACGGCAACGTCTGGGCCAACGACCACGTGCACGCCGCCCGGCTCGGCCTCGGCCCGCAGGCGCAGTCCGGCATGAAGACGATGCTGCAGAAGTACCAGAACTACCCCAACGGCATGACGAACAACACCAACGGTGTGTACGAGTACATCGGCATCCACCTCGCGGCGATGAACGAGGCGCTGATGCAGTCGTACAACGACAAGATCCGGGTGTTCCCCGCGATCCCGTCGGACTCCGGCTTCGTCGGCAGGTTCACGCTGCTGGCCAAGGACGGCTTCCTGGTCAGCGCGGAGCGCGAGGCGCAGGAGACCAAGTATGTCGGCGTCCGCAGCCTGCACGGCAAGCAGGCGCGGGTGGTCAACCCGTGGGGGACCCAGCAGATCCGGGTGCGCCGCACCAGTGACAACGCCGTCATCACCACGGTCTCGGCGGCCGAGGTGAGCTGGGCGACCGCGGCCAACACCAGTTACGTGGTCGAGCGGGTGGCCAAGCCGCTGACCTCGTACGCGTCGACCACGCTGACCGGCTCGGCCAACCAGGGCGTGAAGTCGCTGTCCGGCACCGCGTCCACGCTCGGCCTCGGGCCGGCGGGGCAGGGCGGTCTGGTCAACGACACCGACCTGACCTACGGCGCGAACTGGTACCACACCACCGCGCGCGGCTACGGCGACTACAACGACGACACCCACCACAGCAACACCGTCGGCGCGGAGGCGTCCTACACGTTCACCGGCACGGGCGTGGAGTACCTCTCGGAACGGTTCAGCGACATGGGCAACGTCGACGTCTACATCGACAACGTCTTCCAGACCAACGTCAACCTCAACGTGAGCGGCGCACGGCAGGCGCAACAGGTGGTCTACAGCAAGACCGGCCTGACCAACGGCCAGCACACGATCCGGATCGTCAACAAGACCACCTCGGTGGGCATGGTCGACGCGCTGCGGATCCTGACCGGTGGCGGCAACCCACCCACGGGCGGCACGGCGCTGCGGGCCACGGCCAACAACCTGTACGTGACCGCCGGCTCCGCACCCCTGATCGCCTCGGCGGCGACGGTGGGCGCCGGGGAGCGCTTCGACCTCGTCGACCTCGGCGGCGGCAACGTCGCGTTGCGGGCCCGGGTCAACAACATGTTCGTGTGCGCGGAGGGCGCCGGCGCGCAGGCGTTGATCGCCAACCGCGCGTCGGCGGGGTCCTGGGAGACGTTCGCCCGGGTCAACAACTCCGACGGCACGATCAGCCTGCGGGCCACCGTCAACAACAAGTACGTCGTCGCGGAGAACGGCGGTGCGGGCAACCTCATCGCCAACCGCGACGCCATCGGACCGTGGGAGAAGTTCACGCTCGTCGCGAGCTGACCCACCGGGCGGGGCCAGGGGAATGGCACACCCTGGCCCCACACCTCCGTCCCGTCCCCCAACCCCATCAACGGAGGAGCAGTGTTGAGACGACTGTTGGCGGCCCTGGCCGGGCTCGCCGTCGTGCTGGTGGCCGCGCTCTACGCGGCACCCGCCTCGGCGGCGCCGGTGACCAGGGTCCTGGTGTTCTCGAAGACGGCCGGTTTCCGGCACTCGTCCATTCCCAACGGCATCGCGGCGATCCAGCAGCTCGGGTCGCAGAACGGCTTCACGGTGACGGCCACCGAGGACGCCAACCAGTTCACCACCGCGAACCTGGCGCAGTACCAGGTCGTCGTGTTCCTCTCGACCACGGGCGACGTCCTGAACGCGACGCAGCAAACCGCTTTCCAGTCCTACATCGCGAGCGGCAAGGGCTACGTCGGCGTGCACGCCGCCGCGGACACCGAGTACGACTGGGCCTGGTACGGCGGGCTCGTCGGCGCGTACTTCCAGTCGCACCCCGCGATCCAGCAGGCGACGCTGCGGGTCGAGGACAGCACGAACCCGGCGTCCGCCCACCTGCCGGCCAACTGGACCCGGTCGGACGAGTGGTACAACTACCGGACCAACCCGCGGGCGAACGTACGCGTGCTGGTGCGGCTCGACGAGGCCACCTACAGCGGCGGCTCGATGGGCGACCACCCCATCACCTGGTGCCAGAACTACGGCGGCGGCCGGTCGTTCTACACCGGGCTCGGGCACACCGAGGCGTCGTACACCGAGTCGAACTTCACCCGGATGCTGCTCGGCGGGATCCAGTGGGCCGGTGGCGCGGTGAACGCCACCTGCACGCCGGCGACGACGCCGCCGGTGACCGGCACGGCGGTGCGGGCGCTGGCGAACAACAGGTTCGTCACGGCCGGCTCGGGCAACCTCATCGCGAACGCCACCGCGGCGTCCACCACCGCGCAACGCTTCGACGTGGTCGACCTCGGTGGCGGCAACGTCGCACTCCGCTCGAAGGCCAACGGCATGTACGTCTGCGCGGAGAACGCCGGCGCCAACCCGCTGATCGCCAACCGGGCCGCCGTCGGTGGCTGGGAGACGTTCGCGCGGATCAACAACTCGGACGGCACGGTCAGCTTCCGCGCCCAGGCCAACGGCCGCTACGTCGTGGCGGAGAACGCCGGTGCCGCGGCCCTGATCGCCAACCGCACGTCGATCGGCCCCTGGGAGAAGTTCGCCCTGACCAACTAGTCCCTCTCCACGGACCCACGGTCCCGCACGGCGCTCGGCCGGCCGTGCGGGCCGCGGTCCGCGGCTGCTCCGCACCCCTACCCACCACGGGAGCATCCACATGCGACGTACGTCCCTGCGCCGCAGACCGCGCCTGTTGAGCGCGCTCGGCGCCGCCCTGCTCACGGCGGCCAGCCTGACGGTGCTGACCGTCACACCCACCCCGGCGGCTGCCGCCCCACCCGCGACCAGCCTGTTCGAGAAGGTCAAGCTCGACGGCGGCACCTCGATGGGCGAGCCGATCGAGCTCGCGGTCGCCGCGGACCAGAAGGTCTTCTACATCAACCGCGGCACCTCGTCCGGCGGCGGCCAGGTCCGCCTCTACAACCCGGCCACCCGGACCACCACGGTCGCCCTGACGCTGGCGCTCGACGCCCGGTTCGAGGACGGGCTGATCGGCATCACGCTCGACCCCGGCTTCGCCACGAACGGCTGGCTCTATCTCTTCTACTCGCCCGCCCAGTCGACGCTGGTCAACCGGATCTCCCGATTCACCTTCAACGCCACCACCAACGTGATCGACCCGGCGTCCGAGGACATGATCATCGAGTGGCCGACCGAGCGGCGGCTGTGCTGCCACAGCGCGGGCTCGATGACCTGGGACACGGCCGGCAACCTCTACTTCGCGGTCGGCGACAACACCAACTCCGGCGGTGACTCCGCCGGCATGGCGCCGATCGACGAGCGCACGAACCGGGACGCGCAGTACGACGCGCAGCGCACGTCCGGCAACACCAACGACCTGCGCGGGAAGATCAACCGGATCAAGCCGCAGGCGAACGGCACGTACACGATCCCGAGCGGCAACCTGTTCGCGCAGGGGACGGCCGGGACGCGTCCCGAGATCTACGTCATGGGCACGCGCAACCCGTACCGGATCTGGGTCGACAAGAAGGCCAACAACACCCTGTACTGGGGCGAGGTCGGCCCCGACGCGGGTGCGACGATCGCCAACCGCGGCCCGGCGGCGTACGACGAGTTCAACCGGGCCACGGCGCCCGGCAACTACGGCTGGCCCTACTGCGGCGGCCCGAACGTCGCCTACAACGACTGGGACTTCGCCGCCAACGCGCCGCGCGGCTGGTTCCCGTGCGGCGGCTCGACCGGCCCGGTCAACAACTCGCCGCGCAACACCGGCCTGCAGCAGCTGCCGCCGACCAAGCCGGCGCTGGTCTGGGAGCAGCACGGCGGCAGCCGCGAGTGGCCCGCGCTGGACAACCCGGGCGGCTGCGGATCGCCGAACCACACCGAGGTCTACCACTACGACCCGAACCTGGCCTCGGACGTGAAGTGGCCGCAGTACTACGACAACAAGTGGCTGATCTCCGAGTACTGCCGCAACTGGATCAAGGAGGTCCAGTTCGACAACGGCAACCCGGTCACCGGCAACCCGACGGTGATCGAGCCGGTGCTGGGCGGCATGCAGCTCGTGCACCCGATCGACATGGAGTTCGGCCCCGACGGCTCGCTCTACCTGCTCGAGTACGGCAACGGCTACTTCTCCGGCGATGTCGCCGCAGGCCTCTACAAGATCAATTATGTCGCCGGCGGCCGCGCGCCGACCGCCGTCGCCTCGGCGAACCGCGACAACGGGCTCGCGCCCCTGCAGGTCACGTTCTCCAGCGCGGGCAGCAGCGACCCGGACGGCAACCCGCTGACCTTCCAGTGGGACTTCGACAACAACGGCACCGTCGACTCGACCGCCGCCAACCCGACCTACACGTACACGACCGTCGGTGACAAGCGGGCCCGGCTGACCGTCAACGACGGCACCGGCCGCAGCGGCACCACGCTGCTGCCGATCGTGGTCGGCAACAACCGGCCCACGGTCACGCTCAACGGGCTGCCGGCCGGCGGCATGATCTCGTGGGACGAGAACGTCACCTCCACCGCGACGGCCACCGACCCGCAGGACGGCACGATCCCGTGCGCCGGCGTGGTGATCCGGGCGGCCCTCGGCCATCAGGAGCACGCGCACGAGGAGGGCCAGGGCACCGGCTGCGGGTTCACCGTCAACACCGGCCCGGTGCACGCCGGTCCGGACTCGACGCTGTTCTTCGTCCTGCGGTCCAGCTACACCGACCGGGGCGCGACCGGGACCGTGCCGCTGACCGGCGAGAAGGAGATCACGCTCTGGCCCAAGCAGTGGCAGGCCGAGCACTACGTGACGCTCAACGGCCCGCAGGTGATCAACGCGTCGGGCGCCGAGGGCGGCAAGCGGCTCGGTGACATCCAGAACGGCGAGTACGTGCGGCACCACGCGGTCAGCCTCAAGGGCATCAACCAGGTCCGCGCGCGGGTCTCGTCCGGCGGCGCCGGCGGCACGATCTCCTTCCGGTACGACTCGACGACCGGTCCTGAGGTCGCCCGGTTCGCCGTGCCGGGCACGGGCAGCTGGGACACGTACACGGACATCACGGTCCCGGTGAGCAAGCCCGACGACAACACCCACGACCTCTACATCGTGTTCACCGGTGGCAGCGGGGCCTTCCTCGACCTCGACAGCTACACGTTCATCGGCCCGGGCGTCTCGACACCGGGTGGCGGCGGTGGTCCCCGGACCGGCGCGATCAAGGCGCTCGGCAAGTGCGCCGACGTGAACGCCAGCGGCACCGCCGACGGCACCCGGATCCAGGTCTGGGACTGCAACGGCGCGCCGAACCAGACGTGGACGGTCGGCACCGACGGCACGATCCGCTCGCTCGGCAAGTGCATGGACGTGCAGGCGAGCGGGACGGCGAACGGCACCAAGATCCACCTCTGGACCTGCAACGGCACCGGCGCCCAGCAGTGGGTCACCGGCGCCAACGGCAGCCTGCGCAACCCGCAGGCCAACAAGTGCCTGGACGTCCCGGGTTCGAACACCACCAACGGCACCCAGCTCCAGATCTACGACTGCAACGGCACCGGAGCCCAGAACTGGACCTTGCCCTAGGGCCGGATCGCACCACAGCCGCGTGGGGCCCGGTCGCGCCGACGGCCGGGTCCCACGCCCCCACCCGACTAGGAGCTCTCATGCGCATCCGCGCCCTGGCCGCTGCCGTGGCGGCCGCGCTCGTCGCGGGTCTCGCGATGGTGGCGCCCGCCTCCGCGGCCCCGCTGACCAAGATCCTCGTGTTCTCCAAGACGGCCGGCTTCCGGCACTCGTCCATTCCCAACGGCATCGCGGCGATCCAGCAGCTCGGGTCCCAGAACGGCTTCTCCGTGACCGCCACCGAGGACGCCAACCAGTTCACCACCGCCAACCTCGCGCAGTACCAGGCCGTCGTCTTCCTCTCCACCACCGGCGACGTGCTCAACGCGGCACAGCAGACCGCTTTCCAGTCGTACGTCACGGGTGGCGGCGGGTTCGTCGGCGTGCACGCGGCGGCCGACACCGAATACGACTGGCCGTTCTACGGCGAGCTGGTCGGCGCCTGGTTCTCCTCGCACCCGGCCAACCAGACGGCGACGATCCGGGTCGAGGACCGGGGCAACGCGTCGACCGCGCACCTGCCGGCGACCTGGTCCCGACTCGACGAGTGGTACAACTACCGGACCAACCCGCGGTCCACGGCCAAGGTGCTGGCCAGCCTCGACGAGTCGTCGTACTCCGGCGGCTCGATGGGCGGCGACCACCCGATCACCTGGTGCAAGAACGTCGGCTCCGGCCGGTCCTGGTACACGGGTCTCGGGCACGTCGAAGAGGCGTACACCGACGCGAACTTCACCCGGATGCTGCTGGGCGGCATCCAGATCGCGGCCAACAACCGGCCCGCCGACTGCCGGCCGGAGACGGGCTGGACGGCGCTGTTCGACGGCACGCAGGCCAGCCTGAACAACTGGCGGCAGGCCGGGCCGGGCAGCTTCACGCTGGCCAACGGGACGCTGAGCTCGGTCGGCGGCATGGGGCTGCTCTGGTATCCGGTGCGGACGTTCAGCAACTACTCGCTGAAGCTCGACTGGATGATGCCGGGCGACGACAACGGCGGCGTGTTCATCGGCTTCCCCGACCCGCTGGGTGATCCGTGGAACCCGGTCAACCAGGGGCACGAGATCCAGATCGACGCCACCGACGCCGATCCGTCCCGGACCACCGGCAGCGTCTACAGCTTCTCCGGACCGAACTCCGCGCTGCGCGACGCCGCGCTCAACCCGCCGGGATCGTGGAACACCTACGAGATCTGCGTGCACGGGCAGCGGGTGGAGGTCTGGCTCAACGGAGTCAAGATCAACGACTACCAGAGCACGCGGGCCATCGCCAACGGCTACATCGGCGTGCAGAACGACGGTGCCGGCGCCGACATCAACTACCGCAACATCCGTATCAAGGCCGAGGGCGGCAACCCGCCGGCCACCGACCTCGCGCAGGGCAAGCCGGTGACCGTGTCCAGTGTGGAGGGCGGCAACCTCGCGGCGTACGCGGTCGACGGCAACCCGTCGACGAGGTGGGGGAGCCTCTACACCGACCCGCAGTCGATCACGGTGGATCTGGGGCAGTCGTACGACCTCTCGCGGGTGCGGCTCAACTGGGAGACCGCTTACGGGCGGGCGTACCAGATCCAGACGTCGCCGAACGGGTCGAGCTGGACGACCGTCTACTCGACCACGACCGGGGACGGCGGGGTCGACGACATCACGCTGTCCGGGTCGGGGCGCTACGTGCGGATGAACGGCACCCAGCGCGGCACCCAGTGGGGCTATTCGCTGTGGGATCTCAACGTGTACGGGACGCCCGCCGGCGCTGGTCTTCTTTCCCGGAACCAGCCGGTGACCGTGTCCAGTGTGGAGTCGGGCAGCGCGCACGTCGGGCCGAACGCGGTCGACGGCAACACCGGGACCCGTTGGGGTTCCGCCTACAGCGACCCGCAGTGGATCTCCGTCGACCTGGGCTCGGCGCGGACCGTCAACCGCGTCCGGCTCCAGTGGGAGGCCGCCTTCGCGCGGGCGTACCAGATCCAGACGTCGCCGAACGGGTCGACCTGGACGACGGCGTTCTCGACCACGACCGGTGACGGCGGGGTCGACGACGTCACCCTCACCACCCCACCCACCGCCCGCTACGTCCGCGTCAACGGCACGCAGCGCGCACTGACCCAGTACGGCTACTCCCTCTGGGAGTTCGAGGTCTACGGCTCCTAACCCTCAATGCTTTGCGCCGACCGGAGGTCCAGGCGCCTTCGGCGGCTCAGAAAGGACAAGGTATGCGCCCATCCCCTCGGCGCTGGTCGCGGTTCCTCGCCGTCGGCCTGCTCGGCGCCGCCAGTTCGACGCTGGCGGTGACCACCGCCGCGACGCCCGCCGCCGCGGCGCCCATCCCGCCCGCGGACTACCAGGCCGTGCAGCTCGCCGTCGGCTCCGCCGAGATCGGCGAGGCCATGTCGCTGGCCGTGCTCCCGGACCGCACGGTCATCCACACGGCCCGCAACGGCACGGTCCGGGTCACCGACCCGGCCGGCAACACCAAGGTGGCCGGCACCATCCCGGTCTACACGCACGACGAGGAGGGCCTGCAGGGCGTCGCGGTCGACCCGAACTTCGCGACGAACCGCTACGTCTGGCTCTACTACTCGCCGCCGCTGTCGACGCCGGGCGGTGACGCGCCGACCACCGGCACGGCCGCGGACTTCAACGCGTGGAAGGGCCACCTGAACCTGTCCCGGTTCACCCTCAACGCCGACAACACGCTCAACATGGGCAGCCAGGTCGTCACGCTGACCGTCGACAACGACCGCGGCCAGTGCTGCCACGTCGGCGGCGACATCGACTTCGACTCCGCCGGCAACCTCTACCTGACCACCGGCGACGACACGAACCCGTTCGAGAGCAACGCGTACACCCCGATCGACGAGCGGACGAACCGCAACCCGCAGTTCGACGCGCAGCGCTCGTCGGCGAACACCAACGACCTGCGCGGCAAGGTGCTGCGGATCAAGCCGACCGCGGCGGGCGGCTACACCATCCCGGCCGGCAACATGTTCGCGCCGGGCACCGCCAACACCCGGCCGGAGATCTACGCGATGGGCTTCCGGAACCCGTTCCGGATGAGCGTCGACAAGCCGACCGGCATCGTCTACCTCGGCGACTACGGCCCGGACGCGGGCGCCGCCGACCCCAACCGCGGGCCGGGCGGGCAGGTCGAGTTCAACCGGATCACCGGGCCGGGGTTCTACGGCTGGCCGTACTGCACGGGCAGCAACTCGAACACGGAGACGTACAACGAGTACACCTTCCCGAGCGGGCCGTCGCAGGCCAAGTACAACTGCGCGGGCGGGCCGACGAACAACTCGTTCCGCAACACCGGCCTGCAGGCGTTGCCGGCCGCGAAGCCCGCCTGGATCCGCTACGGCTTCGACTCGACGCCGCCGGAGTTCGGTGGCGGCTCGGAGTCGCCGATGGGTGGCCCGGTCTACCGCTACAACGCGTCGCTGAACTCCGCCGTGAAGTTCCCGCAGTCGCTCGACGGCCGGTACTTCGCCGGTGAGTACGGCCGTCAGTGGATCAAGGCGATCGCCGTCAACAGCAACGGGACGTACGGCGAGATCTCCGACTTCCCGTGGGACGGCACGCAGGTCATGGACATGGCCTTCGGTCCGGACGGCGCGCTCTACGTGCTCGACTACGGCACGGGCTCCAACAACCAGGCGCTGTACCGGATCGAGTACATCGGCGGCGGCAACCGCAGCCCGGTCGCGGTCGCCTCGGCCAACCGCACCTCCGGGCCGGCGCCGCTGAGCATCACCTTCTCCTCGGCGGGCTCGGCGGACCCGGAGGGCGGCGCCCTGTCGTACCTCTGGACCTTCGGCGACGGCACCACCTCGACCGCGGCGAACCCGACGAAGACCTACAACACGAACGGCACCTACACGCCGACGCTGCGGGTCACCGACCCGACCGGGTTGTCCGGGACGGCGAGCCTCGTCGTCACGGTCGGCAACTCAGCGCCGACCGTCAACCTCAGCGCCCCGGCCGATGGGACGCTGTTCAACTTCGGTGACACCATCCCGTACACGGTGAGCGTCTCGGATCCCGAGGACGGCACCATCAACTGCTCCCGGGTGTCGGTGACCTACTTCCTCGGCCACGACAACCACTCGCACCAGATCACCTCGAAGACCGGCTGCTCCGGCACGCTCACCGTGCCCACCGACGGCGAGCACGACGCGGCGGCCAACATCTTCGGCATCTTCGTCGCGTCCTACACCGACAACGGCGGGCTGACCACGACTAGCCAGAAGGTCCTGCAGCCGCGGCACCGCCAGGGTGAGCACTTCGCGGCGCAGTCGGGCGGCGTGCAGATCGCCAACCACGCGGCGGCGGAGGGCGGCGCGACCGCCGGCTACATCGACAACAACGACTGGATCTCGTTCCGCCCCTACAACCTGTCGAACGCGTCGAGCATCACCGCCCGGGTCGCCTCCGGCACCGTCGGCGGCACGATCGAGGTGCGCAGCGGCTCGCAGACCGGCCCGCTGCACGGCACGCTGACGGTCAGCCCGACCGGCGGCTGGGAGACCTACGCCAACGTGACGGCCAACCTGACGAACCTGCCGGCCGGGTCGACGCAGCTCTTCTTCGTCTTCAAGGGCGGGGCGGGCAACCTGTTCGACCTCGACGCGTTCACCTTCAACTCGACCGGGACGCCCCCGACCGGTGGGTCGACGCTGCGCGCGCTGGCCAACAACCAGTTCGTCAGCGCCGCGAACAGTACGACTCCGCTGATCGCCAACAAGGCGACGGCGGGCACCACCGAGCGGTTCGACGTGGTCGACCTCGGTGGCGGCAACGTCGCGCTGCGGTCGCGGGCCAACAACATGTACGTGTGCGCTGAGAACGCGGGCGCGAACCCGCTGGTCGCCAACCGGGCGGCGGTGGGTCCGTGGGAGACGTTCGCCCTCGTCCGGAACGCGGACGGCAGCGAGAGCCTCCGGGCGACCGTCAACAACATGTACGTGGTCGCGGAGAACGCGGGCGCGGCCTCGCTGATCGCCAACCGGGCGGCCATCGGGGCGTGGGAGAAGTTCGACCTGGTCTGAGGCCACGTTTGCTCTGCATCCATATACGGATCGATTCGTATATGGATGCAGAGCAAGGGGTCAGTCATTGGATGAATCGCCTCGGCAACGGGGCGATTCTTCCATGTAGAGATCGAAGGTCTTGCCATACATCCGACCACCTGGTAAACATCGGATCTATGAAATCGCGTGAGGATCGTCGATGACCGCCCGCTTCGTGTCGCTGGACACCTACGACGTGCGGTTCCCGACCTCGCGCGAGCTGGACGGCTCCGACGCGATGAACCCGGACCCGGACTACTCGGCCGCCTACGTCGTGCTGCGCACCGACGAGCTCGACGGGCACGAGGGACACGGGTTCGCGTTCACCATCGGGCGGGGCAACGAGGTGCAGACGGCCGCGATCGCCGCCCTGCGCCCCTACCTCGCCGGCCGCCTGGTCAAGAACGTCCTCGACGACCTCGGCGCGTTCTGGCGCGAGCTGGTGCACGACTCGCAGCTGCGCTGGCTCGGCCCGGAGAAGGGCGTCATGCACATGGCCATCTCGGCCGTGGTCAACGCGCTCTGGGACCTCAAGGCCAAGCAGGCGGGCCTGCCGCTCTGGCAGCTCCTCGCCTCGATGCCGCCCGAGGAGCTGGTCTCGCTCGTCGACTTCCGCTACCTCACCGACGCGCTCACCCCGGGCGACGCGCTCGAGCTGCTCCAGCCCGGCGCCGCCGGTCGCGAGGAGCGGGTCGCGGAGCTGCTGGCGCACGGCTACCCGGCGTACGCCACCTCGCCCGGCTGGTTGGGCTACGACGACGCGAAGCTGCGCCGGCTGTGCCAGGAGGCGCTCGACGCGGGCTTCACGCAGATCAAGCTGAAGGTCGGCGCGGACCTGTCCGACGACGTCCGCCGGCTGCGGATCGCCCGCGAGGTGTGCGGGCCGGACATCCGGATCGCGGTCGACGCCAACCAGCGCTGGGACGTCGGCGACGCCATCTCGTGGGTCCGTGAGCTGGCGGCGTACGACGTCTGGTGGGTGGAGGAGCCGACCAGCCCGGACGACGTGGTCGGGCACGCGGCGATCGCCCGGGGCATCGCACCCGTGCCGGTCGCGACCGGCGAGCACGTGCAGAACCGCGTGGTCTTCAAACAGCTGCTCCAGCTCGGCGCGGTGTCCTATGTGCAGCTCGACGCCGCCCGGGTCGCGGGCGTCAACGAGAACATCGCGATCCTGTTGCTGGCGGCCAAGTTCGGCGTGCCGGTCTGCCCGCACGCGGGCGGCGTCGGCCTGTGCGAGCTGGTGCAGCACCTCTCGCTCTTCGACTACGTCGCGGTGTCGCGCTCCATGGACAACCGCGTCATCGAGTACGTGGACCATCTCCACGAGCATTTCCTCGACCCTGTGCAGATCCACGCCGGACGTTACCTCGCACCTGCGGCGCCCGGCTTCAGTTCGACGATGCGCCCCGAAAGCCGGGCCCGGTTCGCCTTCCCCGACGGGCCGGCCTGGTCGCGCACCGGCTGAACGTCCGCTCCACCCCCTACCCATCCCTCTTCCCACCACAGAGGACAGCGATGATCCTGAAGAGACGCGCCGTCGTCAGCGTGGCGGTCGTCGCCGCGTTCGCCGCGGCGACCGCCGGTTGCAACTCGTCCGACTCCGCATCGTCCGGTGGCAGCGCCACCGGCACCGGTGGCGACGCCAAGCCGCCGATCGCCGTCGACCTGCCCCGGGCCGACTCCGACTTCTGGAACTCGTACGCGAAGTACATCCCGCAGTTCGCGAAGGAAGGCGACATCAACCTGATGACGCCGACCAACTCGCAGAACGACATCGCGAAGCTGGTCGCCAACGCGCAGGCGCTCACCGCGCAGGGCGCCAAGGCGATCGTGATGGCGCCGCAGGACACGGGCGCGATCGCCACCACGCTCACCATGCTGGAGAGCAAGAAGATCCCGGTCGTCTCCGTGGACACCCGGCCCGACAAGGGCAAGGTCTTCATGGTCGTGCGGGCCGACAACCGCGCCTACGGCCAGAAGGCGTGCGAGTTCCTCGGCGAGAAGCTCGGCGGCAAGGGCAAGGTCATCGAGTTCCAGGGCTCGCTGTCGTCCGTCAACGGCCGCGACCGCTCCGAGGCCTTCGCGGAATGCATGAAGTCGAAGTTCCCCGGCATCACCATCTTCGAGGAGCCGACCGAGTGGGAGGGCGCCAAGGCGTCCGCCGCCCTGCAGACCCGGCTCGCCCAGCACCCCGACATCAAGGGCATCTACATGCAGGCCGGCGGCGTGTTCCTGGCGCCGACCCTGCAGCTGCTGAAGTCCAAGAACCTGCTGGTGCCGCCGACTGACCCGAAGCACATCTTCATCGTCTCCAACGACGGCATCCCGCAGGAGTTCGACGCGATCCGCAAGGGCGAGATCGACGCCACCGTCTCGCAGCCGGCGGACCTCTACGCCAAGTACGCGCTGCACTACGCGAAGGCCGCGGTCGAGGGAAAGACGTTCACCCCTGGACCGACCGACCATGACAGCACCATCATCGACGTCGGCAACGGCGTGCTCGAAGACCAGCTGCCGGCGCCGCTCGTGACGAAGGACAACGTCGACGACGCGTCGTTGTGGGGCAACCAGATCGGGAAGTGATGACCGACGTACTGACCGACGCGGCCGGGGGTGGGGCTGCCGCCCCGCCCCCGGCCGTCTCGGCTCGCGAGATAACGAAGCGCTTCGGCGCGACGACCGCGCTGTCCGGCGTGAGCGTGGCGGTCCGGCCCGGTGAGACGCACGCCCTGGTGGGTCGCAACGGCGCCGGCAAGTCGACGCTGGTCTCGGTGCTCACCGGGCTGGCGCGGGCCGACGAGGGCACCGTGTCCTTCGGCGGCGAGCCGGCGCCGGCACCGTCCGACCGGGACGGTTGGCGGCGCCGGGTCGCCTGCGTCTACCAGCGGTCGACCATCATTCCGACGCTGTCCGTCGCGGAGAACCTGTTCCTCAACCGGCAGACGGCGCGCGGGCCGATCCGGTGGGGCGGGCTGCGGCGGCGGGCCGCGGCATTGCTCGAGGAATACGGTGTCGCGGTCGATCCGGCCGCGCAGGCCGGCGACCTCAACGTGGAGCAGCGGCAGCTCGTCGAGATCGCCCGGGCGCTGTCCCTGGGCACCCGCTTCATCATCCTCGACGAGCCCACCGCGCGGCTCGACGCGACGGCGATCGAGCGGTTGTTCGTCCGCATGCGGTCCCTGTCCGCGTCGGGCGTGACGATGCTGTTCATCTCGCACCACCTGCGCGAGGTGTACGAGGTCTGCGACACCGTCACCGTCCTCCGCGACGCCCGGTGGGTGCTGACCGAGCCGGTGTCCTCCGTCGGGCACTCGGCTCTGGTGTCGGCGATGACGGGCGAGGCGGTCGGGCTGACGTCCGTCGCACCCCGGACGGTGCCCGCGTCCGCTCCGTCGGTGCTGGCGCTGTCCGCACTGACGCTCGCCGGCGCGTACACCGGGATCGACCTGTCCGTGCGTGCTGGCGAGATCGTCGGGGTGACCGGGTCCGGGAGCAGTGGGAAGGTGTCGCTGGCCGAGACTGTCGGCGGATTGCGTCGCGCCGACAGTGGCACGGTCTCGGTGGGTTCTTCGGTGGTCGGGTCTGGCGTGCCGGCGGCGTTGGCCGCGGGGATCGGGCTCGTGCCGGAGGACCGGCACCGCGAGGGGCTCGTGCCGCTGCTGTCGGTGGCGGAGAACGCGACGCTGCCGATCGCCTCCCGGCTCGGTCCGGCGGGCGTCGTGGTGCCGCGGCGACGGACCGCGGTGGCCACGGAGATGGTCGCCCGATACGACATCCGCACGGAGAGCCCGGCGGCGCCGGTCTCGAGCCTGTCGGGCGGCAACGCGCAGAAGGTCGTGCTGGCCCGGGCGCTGTCCACCGACCCGTCGGTCCTGGTGCTGATCAACCCGACGGCGGGTGTGGACGTGCGCTCGAAGGAGTCGCTGCTGGGCGCGGTGCGGTCGGCCGCGGACCAAGGGACCGGGGTGCTGATGGTCTCGGACGAGCTCGACGACCTGCGCCACTGCGACCGGGTCATCGTCATGTTCCACGGCCGGATCACGGCCGAGCTGCCCCGCGGCTGGGACGACGGGGACGTCGTCGCGGCAGTGGAAGGCGTCTCGTCCGACGACGGGCGGTCAGCGTCCGGCAAGGACGGGGCCGCACCAGCCGACGAGGCCACCTCGTCCACCGGCGGTGGCGGCGCGGCCGGTGGTGACCAACGTTCATCAGTCGGCGGCGACGTCTCGCCTCCCGGCGGTGCGGGCGGGTCCGGGAGCGGTGGCGTCGCGGCTCGCGGCGATGGTGGTTCATCAGCCGGCGGGGGCGCTTCGCCTACCGGCGGCGCGGTTGGGTCCGGCAGCGGCGGCGTCGTGCCTCGCGGCGACCGTGGTTCATCAGCCGGCGAGGGTGTTTCTTCAGAAGGAGCGGAGTCATGAGCGGCACCACCACCGCACCACCCGTCGCGGACGCGCCTGCCCGGCGTCGGCTGCGTGGGCCGGCGCTGGCGCGGATGCGGGACCTGGCGCTCGTACCCGCGATAATCGTGTTGGTTCTGGTCGGCGCCTTGATCGACCCGGTGTTCCTGAGCAGCGCCAACATCATCAACGTGCTGCAGCAGCAGACCGAGCTGTCGCTGCTCGTGCTGGCCGAGGCGATCATCCTGATCGGCGGCCGGTTCGACCTGTCGCTGGAGTCGACCGTGGGTCTCGCGCCGGCGCTTGCCGTCGCGCTGGTCATCCCGGCGGCCAGCAACGGGCTCGGCACCGAGTGGTCCTCCGCGCTCGCGATCCCGATCTGCCTGCTCGTCGGCGTGCTGATCGGCGCGTTCAACGGCATGCTGATCCTGCGCTTCGGCCTCTCGGCGTTCATCGTCACGCTCGGCATGCTGATCGTGCTGCGCGGCCTGCAGATCGGCATCACCGGCGGCCAGAACCTGTTCGAGCTGCCGATGTCGGTGCTCTACCTCGGCAACGCCGTCTGGCTCGGCCTGCCCGCCTCGATCTGGATCTGCGGCATCCTGTTCGCGATCGGGATCGCGGTCCTCGGTTGGTTCAGACACGGGCGCGCGGTGTACGCCATCGGCGGCAACCGGGACGCCGCGCGCGCCGCCGGCATCCGGGCCGACCGCGTCATCTTCGTGGTCTTCATCGTCGGCGGCCTGCTGGCGGCGCTCGCGGGCCTGCTGATGACCGGGCGGCTCGGCTCGGTCGCGTCGGCGCAGGGCTCGGGCATGATCTTCACGGTGTTCGCCGCGGCGGTGATCGGCGGCGTGAGCATGGAGGGCGGCAAGGGCACGCTGTTCGGCGCGCTCTGCGGCGTCGTCGTGCTCGGCCTGATCAACAACATCCTCACGCTGGCCGGCGTGTCGGCGCAGTGGATCCAGGCCATCTACGGCCTGATCATCCTGGTCGCGCTGATGCTGGCCCGGGTGACCACGGGCAAGGCACAGGACTGAGGTGGCGGCGCCGTGGCGTTGACCGACGAAGCGATCGACAAGATCAAGGAGATGATCGTCTCCGGGGCACTGGGCCCCGGAGACCGTCTCCCCAAGGAGGCCGACCTCGCGGAGCGGCTCGGGCTGTCCCGCAACTCGCTGCGCGAGGCCGTCAAGGCGCTGTCCATCATCAAGGTGCTCGACGTGCGCCAGGGCGACGGCACGTACGTCACCAGCCTCTCGCCCGACCTGCTGCTCGAGTCGCTGAGCTTCGTGGTCGACTTCCACCGCGACGACACCGTGCTGCAGTTCCTCGAGGTGCGGCGGATCCTGGAACCGGCGGCGACCGCGCTCGCCTCCCGGCGGATGAACGACGACGAGATCGCCAAGCTGCAGCGGGTGCTCGACGAGCTCGGGCCGTCGCCGTCGGTGGAGGCGCTGGTCGCCAACGACCTGGAGTTCCACCGCGCGATCGCGGCGGGTTCGGGCAACGCGGCGCTCTGCTCGCTGATCGACGGGCTGTCCGGGCCGACGACGCGGGCGCGGATCTGGCGCGGGCTCACCCAGGAGGGCGCCGTCGACAAGACGCGTGAGCAGCACCAGGCGATCGTGGACGCGATCGCGGGGCGCGAGCCGGAACTGGCCCGGTCGTGGGCGACCGTGCACATCGCGGGCGTGGAGGAGTGGCTGCGCCAGGCGCTCTGATCCGTCCCGCGTACGTCCGTCGGCGTAGTGTCGGATACTCCCGGCCGAGTACGAAACCGTCGTACCCCGGTCATAGAGTCATCGCGTCCAACCCAGACTCTCCCGGACGGGGTTTCGCTGATGCGCTCGCTCTATGTGTGGCTGTCCCGGTTGATCGCGCTCGGTGTGGTGGTGCAGGTCCTGGTCATCGCCTGGAGCGCGTTCGACATCATCAACAAGGCCGGTGACGGTGTCCCGTTCACCGAGGACACCGAGGCCAACGCCGGCGCGGCCATCCACTCGGTGGTCGGCATGATGATCATCCCGGTGCTGGCGCTGCTGTTCGGCATCATCTCGTTCTTCGCCAAGGTGCGCGGCGGCGTGGCTCTGGCCTGGGCCGTGGTCGGCCTGGTGGTCCTACAGATCGCGCTGGCCTTCGCCTCGTTCAGCGCGCCCGTCGTGGGCATCCTCCACGCGCTCAACGCGTTCGCGATCGCGGGTGTCGCCGGGATGGCCGGCAGCCGCGCATCCCGTTCCGACACCCCTGTCGCCGCGACGGCCGGTGACGCCGGGGTTCGCGCGGGCGCATGACGGCGCTTGACGACCCGGCCGAGCGCTCCACCAGCTCGGCCGGGGCGGACGAGGCTGCCCAGGCCACGGTGGCGGCGCCACCGTCCGGCGGTGCGGAGGCCGCCGGGCCGGTGCGACGGCGCTGGGTCCGGCAGGCGTTGCGGTGGGGTGCGATCGCGCTGTCGCTGGTGCTGGTCGGGACGCTCGGTTATCTCTGGTACGCCAGCCGGTTGCCGTCCTCCTACTCTGTGATGTCGATGGGTTACGCCGACTACGGCGGCGGTGCGGTGCCGGTGGGCGGGCATCACCATGACGGTGGCGTCTCGGTCGCAACCTTGACCGGGCCGTCCGGAACGCCCGCGGTCGCGGTCTCCCTGACCGCCCGGAAGCAGTCGTTCACGCTGGCCAGCGGGGAGTCGGTCGCGGGTTACACGCTCAACGGGTCGTCGCCGGGGCCGGAGATCCGGGCCACGGTCGGTGACCTCGTGCAGGTTGACCTGGTCAACGAGTCGGTGCCCGACGGCGTGGCGTTGCACTGGCACGGTGTGCGGGTGCCCAACGCCGAGGACGGCGTGGCCGGGGTTACCCAGGACGCGGTGCCCGTCGGCGGGCGGCACACCTACCGGTTCCGGGTGGAGGAGGCGGGGACCTACTGGTACCACTCCCACCAGGTGTCGCACGAACAGGTGAAAGGCGGCCTGTTCGGTGCGCTGGTCGTGCTGCCGCCGGGTGCCGCTTCTCCGGCGGACGTGGTGGCGCAGGTGCACACGTTCGACGGCCGGCGGACCGTGCAGGGTGCGACGGGGGAGCGGCGCTCCACGGCGCCGACGGGGGTGGCCACACGCGTGCGGGTGGTCAACACCGACAGCGGGCCGCTGCGGGTGTCGGTGGCGGGCGCGCCCTACCGGGTGCTCGCGGTCGACGGTCACGATCTGCACGAGCCGGGGTTGGTCTCCGATCGCGGGCTCTCCGTTGCCGCGGGTGGGCGGGCGGATCTCGAGGTGACGCCGCCGGCCGGTGGTGGCGCGGTCCGGGTCGACCTGGGTGCCGGCTCGTCGCTCGTGCTCGGTCCGGAGGGTGCCGCGGCGCCGGCCGCTGCCGCGCCCACCGCGCTGGTCGACCTGCTGTCCTACGGCACGCCGGCGCCGGTGTCGCTCGACACGAGCCACTTCGACCGCGACTTCGCGCTGACGATCGACCGGTGGCCGGGCTTCGTCGACGGGCGGCCGGGGCTGTTCTGGACGATGAACGGCCACCTCTATCCCGACGTGCCGATGTTCATGGTCCGCGAGGGCGACATCGTCCGGATGACGATCAAGAACGACTCGGGTGAGGTGCACCCGATGCACCTGCACGGGCACGTGGCGCTGGTGCTGTCCCGCGACGGGGTGGCGTCGACCGGGAGTCCATGGTGGACGGACTCGCTCGACGTCGACGAGGGCGAGACGTATGTGATCGCCTTCCGCGCGGACAATCCGGGCATCTGGATGGACCACTGCCACAACCTGCCGCACGCGGCGGACGGGATGGTCGCGCACCTGGCGTACGAGGGCTACACGACCCCGTACGTGATCGGCGGAAACGCCGACAACGAACCCGAGTGAGCAATCAGACACCGACTTCGACCTTGCACAATTCCTCACGTTGGGTAGCGTTGCCTGTCGATCGTTGATCGAGAGCAGGCGGTATGCACGTCGACGTGGAAAAGGTCCTGACCGGCACCCGACGCGAGGAGGCCTGGCACCTCTACACGGACGCCTTCGCGGAACTTCGCCAGGCGGCGGTCCAACGCCACGTCCTCTACCGCACGGAGTTCGACGACATCATGTCGGACGACCGCGTGGAGAAGTACGTGGCCGTGTCCCCGACGGGCGACCTCGCGGGCCTGTCGACGTTAACCAACGACCTGACCGCGATGCCCCTGATCTCGCCGGAGTACTTCGCCAACCGCTGGCCGGACCACTACAAGGACCGCCGCATCTGGTACCTGGGCTTCATCGCCATTGCGGCCCCTGAGCGGCGGTCGGGGGTCTTCGAGGCGATGATCGAACGCATGTGGCGGGTGGTCCGCGCGAACGCGGGGGTCGCGGCCCTGGACCTCTGCGCCCGCAACGAGTCACGCCAACTGGATGCCGCGATCACCCGGACGCTGACGGCCCTGACCCCGGAAGTGGTCCCGACCCGCCTGGACACGCAAGCCTTCTGGTCCTGGGAACTCCCCACCGCGTCCTAACCACACGGCGTGCTCTCCGCGGTCGCGCGATGACCGCTGTGCGCGGTCCGCGATGCCTGCTCCGCGCGGTCCGGGACGACCGGGGGCCTGCACGGTCTCGTGCGGTGACGGGTTCCGCGATGCCGCGATGACCGCTGTGCGCGGTCCGCGATGCCTGCTCCGCGCGGTCCGGGACGACCGGGGGCCGGCACGGTCGTGCGGTGACGGGTTCCGCGATGCCGCGATGACCGCTGTGCGCGCTTTCGCGATGAGCGCCTCGTGGGGTGCGGGACGACCGGGGGCCGGCACGGTCGTGCGGTGACGGGTTCCGCGATGCCGCGATGACCGCTGTGCGCGCTTTCGCGATGACCGCCCCGTGGGGTGCGGGACGACCGGCGGCCGGCACGGTCGTGCGGTGACCGTTCCCGCGATGCCGCGACGACCGCTGTGCCCGGTACCGCGATGAGCGCTCCGCGTCCGGGACGACCGGCAGCCGGCACGGTCGTGCGGTGGTGACCGCTTCTCGCGGTGCCGATGACCGCTCCCTGCGGTCCGGGACGACCTGCTGCCTGCGTGGTGCCGCGATGAGCGCTCCGTGCGTCCGGGATGACCGGCAGCCGGCACGGTCGTGCGGTGGTGACCTTCTTGCGGTGCCGATGACCGCTCCCTGCGGTTCGGGACGACCTGCTACCTGCGCGGTGCCGCGATCACGGCACTCTCCGGGTAGTCACGCGACGACCGCCTTGCCGGGCGTCGCCGCGTCGATCGGTATCCGGTTCACCGGCAAGGCTTGCAAGCACCGGCGGCGGGCGCTTCGCGCTCCGCGATTGCCGGGGCCGCGCCGTGCCGCGATGACTGCTCTGCGCGGCCGCGCGATCACCGGTCAATGCGGTCGGCCGGCAGGCTGCCGAAGCGTTGCCCTGCAGGAGGTCGCCGCCCCGGCGACGCCGCTGGGACGGCAGACCGACCGAGGAGGCGGCGAGCCGAGCGACAGCGGTCTTGGCGGGCTAAATGACGCCCTCGGCCCAAAAGCTTCAGTCCGACGGCGCGGGCGACTCCGTGCACTTACGCCGTTTCTGTCGTCGATCGGGGGCTCGTCCCGCGTACGCGAAGGCTCGTCGACGCCGGGTCGCTGTTGTCAGCCTTCGTTGGGTTCGATTCGTGGGCGGGCTGCGGCCGTGGAGTCCGCCGGTGTCGAAGACATGCGGCGTGAGACCTCGACCGCGTCGGCGGTTGGGGGAACCTCGTCCGTTGGACCGGCGGTCTGCAGGTCACCGGCCGACCGCCGGCGGTTCTTGACCGGCATCCGCGGCACCGACTGTGTCGGCTCCGCGCTCTCGGGACCGCGGGCCGCGTCCTCGTCAGAAGCTGAGTGCGGGCCGTCGCCGCGCGCGGCAGGTCGGCGCGAGCCGTTGCCGTTCGACGGTTCGTCGGCTGGATGGTCGGCGCCGTTCTGGGTCGCGGCCGTCGGGGTGGCCGGCAGATCCGGTGGGATCGGGGCGAGCAGCCGCCGCACCGACTCCGGGTCCGGGCTCGCCGGCGCCGGGCCCAGGCGTGGGAACGACGTCGGGCGGTCCGGTGTTGTGCGCGGGGTGCGGGCCAGGTCGGCGCCGCGGCCGATGGTGGCGGGGCGGCGTAGGCGGGCGAAGGTTTCCGGGTCCTGGGGGCGGCCCCATAGCCAGCCCTGGCCGTACACCACGCCCAGCGCCTGTAGGACGTCCCGCTGCGCCTGCGTCTGGACGCCTTCTGCTACCACCGTCAGGCCCAGGGCCGAGCTCATCGCGACCACCGCGCGGACGATTTCCTCGTCTTCCGGGTTCGTGCCCAGGCCGCCGACGAAGGAGCGGTCGATCTTCACGCCCGTGACCGGGTGGCGGCGGAGGTAGCCCAGCGCCGAGAAGCCCGTGCCGAAGTCGTCGACCACCAGGCGCACGCCCAGGCCGCGCAGCTCGGCCATCACCTGGTCCGTGACCTGCGAGCCGTCGACCATGACCGACTCGGTGATCTCCAGCATCACCGACGCGCCGTCCAGGCCGTGTTCGACGAGGGCCTCGGCCAGCTCGCCCGGCAGGCGCGGGTCGCGCAGCTGGCGCGGCGAGACGTTGATCGACAGCCAGAAGTCGTCGGCGACCACGTCGTCCTTGCGCCACTCGGCGAGCTGGCGCAGGGCCTCGCGCATCACCCAGCGGCCCAGGTCCGTGATCAGCCCGGTCTCCTCGGCCACCGGGATGAACTTGGTCGGCGCGATCGTGCCCTTGACCGGGTGCTCCCAGCGGATCAACGCCTCGACGCCGGTCAGGCGGGCGCCGCCCAGACGGACGATCGGCTGGTACGCGAGCCGCAGCTGATCGTGCGCGAGCGCGTGCCGCAGCGCCAGCTCGATGTCGATCCGGTCGCGTACCCGATCATGCATCGTGGTGTCGAACAGCACCCAGCGGCCGCGCCCTTCGGCCTTCGCCTGGTACATCGCGGTGTCCGCGTCGCGCAGCAGGCCCTCGGCGGTGACGAGCGCGGAACCCGCGGCGTGCGCGTCGCGTACGTCGTCAGCCTCGGTCTCTGTCTTGGGCGCGCCCGCGCAGGTCGAGCCGGCGATGCCGATCGAACCGGACACCACGACGTCGGACGCCGTGGCCTTGAGCGGCAGGGTGAGGCTGGCCAGGATGCGCTCGGCGAGCGCGATCGCCTCGTCGGCGGTGGAGGAGTGCGCGATCACGAACTCGTCGCCGCCCACCCGCGCGACCGCGGCACCGGCCGGCACCGTGCGGCGCAGGCGGCGGGCCACCTCGACGATCACGCGGTCGCCGGCGTAGTGCCCCCACGAGTCGTTGACCAGCTTGAACCCGTCGAGGTCGAGGAAGAACAACCACAGTGGACGGTCCTGGTCCGGCCGGGCGGCGAGTACCTGGCCCACATGGTCGACGAGCAGCGCGCGGTTGGGCAGGGCGGTCAGGTGGTCGTGGGTGGCCTGGTACTCGTACTCGCGCTGCGCCGCCGCGTACGCCTGAACCGCGGAAACCGCCCTTAACAGCAGCAACGCGACCATCAGCCCACCACCGACGGCGATGACGACCCTGTCGAGCGTGCTCTGGTCGGGAATCGCGGCGGTCAGCACGAACGGCACCGCGAGCGCCGGGATGATCAGCAACAGGCGGCGCCAGGACCAGGCCTGGACAGGCAGCGGCGTACGGCGGCCGATGCCGCGCATGGACGGGTGGAGGGCGCACGCGCCGATCAGCACGAAACCGAACAGGAAGGGCAGATCGATCCAGCGGTTGCCGCTGAGGGTGCCGTTGACGCCGATGATGGCGTAGCCGATGTCGCCCGCGAGCAACAGGACCATCGACCCGATGAGCATGAGGTAGCTGGGGCCGCGGATCGAGGTGGTGAACGCGACGTTGGCGACCAGGAGGACCAGGACGAGGTCGAAGATCGGGTAGAGCCCGGCCACGGTGGAGACGGCGGCGGAGCGGTTGGCGATGTCGGCGGCCGGGAGGGAGAACATCAGCGCGAAGATCAGACCCGCGCCGAGCCCGATCAGCATGCCGTCGATGACGGCGTGGCGCTTGGGCCCGTGCTTCATCCGGAGGAAGCCGACCAGCGCCACGAACATCAGGACGTATCCGGGCACTGTGAAGGCATCGCTGGTCAGTTGGACGGCCCCGTCCTGCTCAGCGGACCAGGGCCGGACTATGGCGCCGACGGCGAACAGCACGGACGCGGCGGCCAGCAGGTACCACGGCCAACTCGGGCGGGCGTGGTTGATGCGGGGCCCGACGACCAGAGCGGCGGCGGCACCCACGCCGACGGCGGTGAAGACGGCGCCGGTGACCACGGCGTTGCCGACGACGATATATGCGATTGCGGCGAGCAGACCGGCCAGGACGAAAAGCCCGGCCGGAATTGCGGAGGCCAGCGGCTGCGCGCCGGCCGAGACCGCACGTGGCATTTCATCGCCCCCTGCGCGGACTTCCGGCGACGTTTCCCAGCGAACCACGACTGTAGCAGGAGCGATCGGCAGTAAGTGACTGTTCTTCGCGTTTGTCGGCCGGATTCGTTTTGGGAAGTCCTTTGGCTGGAACGAAATCCACGATGGTCCTACTGGGATGCGCCAATCAGGACGGTTCCCGCGCTCACGCGGCCGCCGGCCTGTGGTCGACGTGGTCGGCGTTGCGAAGCCGGTCGACGGTGACGCTGTGGACGATGGGACTCAGTTCGTCAAACGCCAATTCCTGGGTACGGAATGTAATCGGCCCTGCTCTTTGCCCATTGTGCAGGTTAACCGGGGATCGGAATGCGGACCATTTCGGCGATTTCCGTGGTACTGGCCGCGGCATCCAACGCCTCGAGCGTCCCGCCGTTGTCGAGCCAGCGGTCGGCGGCGCGGGCGTCGCTCCCGGCGGGGAGCCCACCGGCGATCAGCAGCGGCAAGGTCACGGCGTAGCGGGGGACCATGTGCGGGGGGAACCGGTGCGGCACGCGCGCCACGGCGGTGGCGACGCGGATCGCGTGCTCGTTGCCCGGCGGCACGCCCTGGCGGTCCGGTTCGGCGGCGAGCCAGCGCCAGTCGTGCGCGGTGTCGCACTCGCCGCAGCCGACGGGCCCGGACCCGAGCCGGTCGCCGCACGACGGGCAGGTGGTGTGGTCGAGCGCGCCGTCGAGCACGCGCCAGCCGACCCCGCGCGGGTCCGCGGCGATGGTGGCCGCGAACGCGGGCAGGTCGTCGTCGGCGACCTCGTACTCGCGCAAGGCCGCGCGCCAGGCTGCCTGGATGTCGTCGTCGAGCCAGCGCAGACAGGTCGGGCAGGACGGCGCCCGCCCGGGCCGCCGCCACCCACACTCCGGACAACGCGGCAACGGTCGCAGGTCCATGAGCTGATCATCGCAGGCACGTGATCCGCGGTCACCCGCATTCCGGGCCGGCCGCCTGGCGTCGGTAGTTTTCGGGGATGTCCGCTCGGGGCTATTGGGGAGGTCAGGCGTGAAGGTGATCGTGGTCGGCAGCGGGGCGATCGGGGCCGCGGTGCAGGAGACCTTGGATGCGCACGGGCACGAGGTGGTGACCGTCGGGCGGACCTCCGGGACGCACCAGGCCGACATCACCGACAAGGCGAGCCTGGACGCGCTTTTCGCCCGGCTCGCCCCGTTCGACGCCGTGGCCAGCGCGGCGGGCCCGGTGTTCGGGGGGCCGCTGGCGGCAGCCACCGATCGACAGTGGGCCGACTCGATCGCGGGGAAGGGCATGGGCCAGATCAACCTGGTACGCGCGGCCCTGCCGCACATCGCTGACGGCGGCTCGTTCACGCTGGTCTCTGGTGTGTTGGCTGACGAGTACACCCAGAACAGCACGCTCGGGTCCACCGTGAACCACATGGTCGAGGGCTTCGTGAAAGCCGCGGCCACCGAACTGCCGCGCGGCCTGCGCATCAACTGCGTCAGCCCGACCGTGCTGGCGGAGTCGCCGCAGTACTTCCCGTTCTTTCCGGGCTTCCCGCCGGTGACGGGGGCGGAGGTGGGGCTGGCTTACCTGCGCGCGATCGCCAACCCGATCACCGGGCGCATCATCAAACTCCACAAGACCGCGTCGTGAGAGCCGCAGCGCCTGGGCGCAGCCTTTTGCCGCAAGTGCAGGTGTGGCGGCGACTGCGTGCCGACGCCACGGGGGTCTAGGCCGGCAACCGCAGCCAGCGCGGCTGGCAAGGAGGCCAACGCCCAAGTCTCGACGCGAGTCAAGCGTTTGGTCAGGCCGCGTGACACACGGGGCGACAACGTCCAGTCGGATCACTCCTCGAGCTGGCCACCGGCGTCGCGTGCGCCGAGGTTGACCCGCGACTGGCGCTGCGTTCGCCGAGGCCGACCTGCGACCGGCGGGGCGTGCTCCGAGGCCGATCACCGCCCCGCAGCGGGCGGCCGGCGGGGTGCGCCGAGGGCGAACTGCGACCGGCGGCGCGTGCGTCGAGGCGGAACTGCGGTGGCGCGTGCCGCGAGGCGGAACCGCGGCTGGTGGCGCGTTCGCCGAGGCCGAATCGGCGGCCCGGGGCGTGCGTGCCGAGGGCGAACCGCGATGGGTGGCGCGTGCGTCGGGGCCGAACCGGCGGCCGGTGGCGTGCGCCGGGGTCGACTCGCCACCGGCGGGGTGCGCCGAGCCGACCCGCCGCCCGGTGGCGGGTGGTCGGAAACGCGGCCTTAAGCCGGCGTTGGCAGGGCCTCCTCCAACAGCGCCGCCGCGCGCGCGGTGTCGCCGGAGGTGTGGGCCGCCAACAGGTCCGCGAAACGCTCCGCCGGCAGGATCGGGATGCCTATGTCCTCGGCCTTTGTGGCCTTTGAGCCCGCGCCCTCGCCGACGACTACCAGGTCCGTGCGTTTCGAGACCGAGCCCGATGACTTGCCGCCCAGGCGTTCCACTGCCTCGTTGCCCTCGTCGCGGGTCAGGCCTGGGACCGCGCCCGTGACCACCACCGTCATCGGGGTGCCGTCGGGGCGGCGTAGGGGCAGCGCGGCGGCGGCGACCTCCGGGTCCGAGGTCGTCGGGGCGGTCGGGTCGACCGGCTCCGTCATGTTGACGCCGCGGGTGGTCAGTTTGTCGATGATCGGGCGGAGCTCGACCAGTTCCGCGGCGATCGTCAACGCTCGCTCCGGGCCCACGCCCTCCACCGTCTGCAAATCTTCGATCGTGGCCGAGAGCAGGGCGTCCATCGTGGTGAAGTGCCGGGCCAGGCGGCGGGACATCGAGCGGCCCGTCATGCGTAGGCCCAGGCCCGTGAGGACCCGCGACAGGGGCTGGGCCTTCGACGCCTGGATGTTGGCCACCAGCTTGCCCGCCGAGACGTCGCCCATCCGGTCCAACGGTTTCAGCGTCGCCACGTCGAGGTCGTAGAGGTCCGCCGGGTCCGTGACCAGGCCCGCGCGGACCAGGAGGTCGATGATTTTGTCGCCTAGGCCCTCGATGTCCATCGACGTGCGGGCCGTGTAGTAGGCCAGCGACTCGTGCGCGCCGCAGGCGCGGCCGCGGGTGCAGCGCCAGCGCTTCTGGGAGCGGTCGATCTCGCCGCCGCAGCGAGGGCACTCCGTCGGCGGAGTGAAGGGCTCCGAGCTTTCCGGGCGTTCGTCGAGTTTCGCGCCCGTGACCTCCGGGATCACGTCGCCCGCGCGGCGGACGAAGACCGTGTCGCCAGCGCGGACGTTGCGGCGGGTCAGGTCGTCGAAGTTGTGCAGCGTCGCCGACGTGACCGTGACGCCGCTGATCTGGACCGGCTCCAGGACCGCGACCGGAGTGATCACGCCGGTGCGGCCGACCTGGACCTCGATGCTCAGCAGTGTCGTCGTGCGCGTGTCGGCCGGGAACTTGTAGGCGATGCCCCAGCGCGGCGCCCGGCTCGACGAGCCCGCGTCGGTGCGGTCGGCGTCGCTGTCGGCCTTGACCACCGCGCCGTCGACGCCGAAGCCCAGGGTCAGGCGCTTGTCGTTGAGGGCCTCGATCGCCGCGACCACCTCGTCGATCGTGGCGCACAACGGCATGCCGGCGCCCGAGCCGGCCGTGGTGGAGACGCCCAGGGACGCCACGTAGGACATCGCGCCCGAATGGGACAGGTGCGCCGTCGGGTCGAGGCCGTGCACGGCATATGCGAAGAACGACAGCGGCGCCGAGTAGGCGCGGTCGACCGCGCGTAGCGTGCCGGCCGCGGCGCTGCGCGGATGGGCGAACGGCGGCTCGCCGTGGCCCGTGCGTAGCTCGTTGGCCAGCTCGAAGTCGGCCTCCGTCATGAAGACCTCGCCGCGGATCTCGAGCGTGACCGGCTCCGACAGCCGATGGGGTAGGCCCACCGCGCGCCGCGCCTGGCCCGTGACGTCTTCGCCGGCGCGGCCGTCACCGCGGGTGATCACCTGGGTCAGCTCGCCGTCGGCGTAGCGGGCCGAGATCGCCAACCCGTCGATCTTGGGCTCGACCGTGTAGCCCGCCGCCGGCCGCCCGAGGATGCGGTCGAGCCGCGCCGCCCACTTGTGCAGCCCCTCGGCGTCGAAGACGTTGTCGAGGCTGAGCATCGGGGTGGTGTGCGGGACGTCGCCCACCACGCCGCCGCCCGCGCCGACCGTCTCCGTCGGCGACTCCTCGACCGTCCACTCCGGACGCGCGGCCTCCGTGGCCGCGATGCGGGCCATCAGCGCGTCGTAGGTGGCGTCGTCCATGGCCAGGGTGGAACCCGAGTAGTAGTCGCTGGCGGCCGCCCGGACCCGCTCGACCGCCTCTGTGTAGTCGGCGCGCGAGTCGAAGGCCGCGGCGTGCGCGGGATCGACGGTCGTGGACATGATGGCCCCCATGAACAGCATCGGACGAACACCACGACCCTAGCGGCCCGGTACGACAAATCCAGGGGACGGGCGGCGCGGCGGGGGTGTCTCGCGCGGGCGGGCACGCAGGGGAGCCCGTCAATCGGTGGCCGCGCCCATGCGGCCGGCGTACGCCCGAAGTGCCCTCAAGAAATCGACCTTGCGGAAGCCCGGCCAGTAGACGTCACAGAAGTACAGCTCGGAGAACGCCGATTGCCACAGCAGGAAACCGGACATCCGCTGCTCGCCGCTCGTGCGGATGACCAGGTCCGGGTCCGGCAGACCGCTCGTATAAAGGTGCACATCGATGTCGTCCGGCGCGAACCGCTCCGCCAGCGACGACGCCGACTCGCCCAGTGCGGCCGCCTCCGCCAGCCGCCGCCGCACGGCCTCGACCACCTCTTCGCGACCGTCGTACCCGAGGGCTACCGTGAGCGTCGACGGCCGGTCCAGCGTCGCCTCACCGACCTCTTTCAGCGCCAACCGGGTCGAATCCGGCAGCATGTCGATCCGTCCCGCCGTCCGCACGGACCACGGGCTCGACGGCCGCGCCAGCCGCTCCCGGCACGCCTCCTCGATCAGCCGCAACAGGTGGCCCACCTCGCCCGCGGCGCGCTTGCGGAGGTTGTCGGCGGAGGCGGCGTACACCGTCACGCACGAGATCCCGACCTCGTCGCACCAGCCCAGCACCCGCTCGAGGTGCGCGGCGCCGTGGCGGTGGCCGGTGCGCGCGTCCGCGTACCCCATCTGGCGCGCCCATCGCCGGTTGCCGTCCGTGACGATCGCGACGTGCCGCTGGACGACGGCCAGCGCGCGGCGCAGCCGCTTCTCGTAGATCCGCTGTGCGAGCGACGTGATCATGCCCGATCAAACCACGAACGACCCGGGCACGGAGGAAAATCAACAGCTGACAAGGGGGTACGCGCATGCGAGTCGCAGTCATCGGCGGCACAGGTCTGGTCGGGCGGCACACGGTCGACGCGTTGCGGGCGAAGGGCCACGAACCGGTCGTCGTTTCGCGGCGTACGGGGGTCGACGTCACCACCGGCGCCGGGCTCGACGCCGCGCTGGAGGGCGTCGCCGCCGTGATCGACGTGGTCAGCTTCGAGTCGGCCGAGCGGGCGGCGGCCGAGCAGTTCTTCGCGGCCGAGACCGAGAACCTGCTCATCGCCGAGCAGCGCGCGGGCGTCGGCCATCACGTGCTGCTGTCGATCGTGGGCGTCGACCGGGTCGAGGGCAACGCGCACTACGCCGGCAAGCGGGTGCAGGAGGCCCTGGTCACCGACGGCGCGATCCCGTGGACGATCGTCGCCGCGACCGAGTTCTTCGACTTCGCCGCGCAGGTGGTCGGCTGGACCCGCACCGACGCGGGCGCCGTGGTGCCGCCGCTGCTGGTGCAGCCGGTCGCGGTCGCCGACGTGGCCGACCTGCTGGCCGAGGTCGCGGTGCGCAAGCCGGTGGGCCGGACGATCGAGATTGCCGGGCCGGAGACGCACGATCTGGTCGACATGGCCCGGCGTACGCTCACCGCCCGCGGCGACGAGGTCCGGCTCATCGCGAGCTGGCGGGACAGCCCGCTCGGCGTGGAGATGGCCGGCGACGTGCGGCTGCCCGGTGACGATGCGCGGATCGCGCCGACGACGTTCGAGACCTGGCTCGCCACCCAGTCGAAACGGGGCTGACGGACCGGGCCGGCGGTGCCATCCTGGACCGCGTGACCGTCGACGACACCGCACGGAAGACCACAGTAGACAGACGACCCGAGCTGGACGCGATCCGTACGCTCGTGGTGGTCGGTCTGGTGTTCTTCCATGCCTCGCTGGTGTTCGACGCGAACGACGACTTCTACGTCAAGAACCCGGAGACGACCGGCGTCACCACCGTCATCGCGGGCTTCGCCGTGGTGTGGGCGATGCCGGCCTTGTTCCTGATCGCCGGCTTCGGCTCGTGGCACTCGATGGCCCGACGCGGGCCTGGCGGCTTCACCCGGGAACGGCTGCAGCGGCTCGGCGTGCCGCTGCTGTTCGCCATCCTCACGTTCCTGCCAGTGCCGGTCTGGCTGCGGATCAAGGCCGCCGACCCCGGCTATCACGAGAGCTATGCGGCCTTCCTGCCGAAGTTCTACACGGTCCGGCCGGATCTCGGCGATTTCCCGTTCGTGGTGGGCGGCGACTACTTCGAGACCGGGCATCTCTGGTTCGTCGTCCTGCTGCTGACGTTCTCGCTGCTTCTGGCAGTGGCGGTGCGCTGGATGCCGCGGGCCAGCGGGGTCAAGGACCGACTAGCCGGCGCGGTGGGCCGGCGCGGGGTGGTGCTGCTGCCGGCCCTGGCCACGTCCGCGATCTGCGCCTGGGTCGGCATGGAGGAGGCGTTCGCCGGCTGGAGCCGGTGGGCCTACCTGCTGTTCTTCCTGTGTGGTTTCGTGCTGGCCGCTGACGAGCGGTTCCGGGTGGCGATGCGCCGCGACGGCGTGCTGGCGGCCGTCGTCGGTGGCGCGGTGTTCGCGGTGACCGGGCCGGTGCTGCTGACGGCGGGCGACGACCCGTTCACCGCGATGACGGCGCACGCCGTCGTCGCCAGGGCGCTGTTCGGCTTCGCCGGCTGGTGCATCGTCGTGGCGATCCTCGGCCTGCTCGACCGCCGCAACGTCAAACCCGAACTCGTGCCTGCGGAGGAACTCGCCTCTCCGGCCGAGTCTGGGTCCGTGGCCGTCCCTGGCTCCGGGTCCGTGTCCGGCTCCGTGGCCGTCCCTGGCTCCGTGTCCGTGTCCGGCTCCGTGGCCGTCCCTGGCTCCGGGTCTGTGGCCGGCTCGGGGTCTGTGGCCGTGCCTGGGTCTGTGGCCGGCTCGGGGTCTGTGGCCGTGCCTGGGTCTGTGGCCGGCTCGGGGTCTGTGGCCGTCCCTGGGTCTGTGTCCGGCTCCGGGTCTGTGGACGGCTCCGGGTCTGTGTCCGGCTCCGGGTCTGTGTCCGGCTCCGGGCCCGTGCCCGGCTCCGGACCCGGCTCCGGGTCCGTGCCCGGCTCCCGGTCCGACGTTGAGATCGATCCCGAACGCAAGCGCGAACCTGGGCTCAGGGCCGAGACCGCGACCGAACCCGAACCCGAACCCGAACCCAAAGACGAGCGGAGCAGCCCACTACGCAGCGCGTACCACTACCTGGCGGTTGCCGCGCTGCCGCTCTACGTCCTGCACCAGCCCATCGTCGTCGCCGTCGCCTACGGCGTCGTCCGGTGGGACGCGCCGATCCCTGTCAAATACCTGGCCGTCGTCGTACCCTCGCTGGCGTTGACCATCGCCGCCTACGAGTTCCTGGTCCGCCGCACCAGGATCACCCGCTACCTGTTCGGCATGCGGACCTAGCCCTTCAGCCCCGTCATCGAGATCCCCTGGATGAACCGCCGCTGGAAGATCAGGAACATCACCACCATCGGGAGGGTGGCCACCACCGAGCCGGCCATCAGCAGGTTCCACGACGTGCGGTTCTTGACCACGAACAGCGCCAACCCCAGCGGCGCCGTGTAGTGGTCCGAGCTGGAGACCACGATCAAGGGCCAGAGGAAGTCCTCCCAGGCGTACGTGAAGGTGAAGATCGCCGTGGCCGCCAGGGCCGGACCGCACAACGGCAGCACGACCTTCCAGAACACCTTGAACTCCCCGGCGCCGTCGATGCGGGCCGCGTCCAGGAGCTCGTCGGGAATCGCGAGCATGTACTGCCGCAGCAGGAAGATGCCGAACGCGCTCACCGCGCCGGGCAGGATCAGGCCGTAGTACGAGTCCAGCCAGCCGTGGCCGCCCTGGCCCATGATGTCGTTGCCGCCGAAGAACGGCACGTGCTTGAGCACCAGGTAGTTCGGGATCAGCGTCACCTGCGGCGGCACCATCATCGTCGCGAGGAAGACCATGAAGATGATGTTGCGGCCGGGGAAGCGGCGCTTGGCGAAGGTGTACGCCGCCAGCGAGTTGAAGAACAGCTGCAGCGTCGTCACCGACCCGGCCACGAAGGCGCTGTTGAGGAACCACCGCCACGCGCCCTCGCTGCCCTCCGCGAGCTCGCCCGCCTTGCCGATCCCGAAGAAGCCCTTGTAGCCGTCGAGCGTCGGGTTCTTCGGGATCCACTGCGGCGGCCACGAGAAGATGTCGCCGACGTGCTGGAACGAGGCCGACACCAGCCACGCGAACGGTGCCACGAAGAGGATCGCGCCGGGCACCAGCACCAGGTAGCAGAAGCCGAGGAACGCGCGCCGCCGCCACACCGGCCCCCGGGGCTTCGGCGCGAGGGTGGGCGGCGATGGGGGCGCGGGTCGGTCGACGACGGCCGTCACAGGTCAGCCCTCCGGTAGAGGCGCAGCTGGAGCGCGGTGAACACCAACAACAGCAGGAACAGCGCGTACGCCAGCGTGCTCGCGTACCCCATCTCGTAGAACTTGAAGGCGGCCTCGTAGATGTAATAGACCATCGTCGTGGTGCGGTTGAGCGGCCCGCCGCTGGTCATGATGTAGATCTGGGTGAACACCTGGAACGAGCCGATGATGCCCATCACCATGAGGAACAAAGTGGACGGTGCCAGCATCGGCAGCGTCACATAGCGCAGGCGGGCCCAGGCGCCGGCGCCGTCGATCCGGGCCGCCTCGTAGAGGTCGTTCGGGATCGCCTGCAGCGCCGCGAGGTAGACCACCATCGAGAAGCCGACGCTCGCCCACACGCTCATCAGCACCACGGCCGGCATCGCCAGGTTCTTGTCGGAGAGCCAGACCAGCGGCTGCGTGATCAGGTGCGTCTTCAGCAGGTAGAAGTTGAACAGGCCGTAGTCGCCGTTGTAGAGCCACTTCCAGATGATCGCCGCGACCACGAACGGCGTGATGTTCGGCAGGAAGTAGAGCGTGCGCAGCAGGCCCCGGCCGCGGATCGGCTGGTTGAGCAGCAGCGCGACGGCCAGGCCGAGGGCCATCCCCAGCGGCACGGAGGCGCCGGTGAAGTACGCCGTGTTGATGATTGAACGCCGGAAGTCCTCGTCCTGCACCATGTCCTGGTAGTTCTGCAGCCCGACGAACGGCTTCTCGGGCTCGAGGATGTTCCACTCGCGGAACGTCAGGTAGAACGCGAACAGCAGCGCGAATACGGTGAAGATCGAGAACAGGATGAGGCCGGGGGCGAGGAACCCGTACGCGGACCGCTCCCGCCACATCACCCGCAGGACGCCACGCCGGGCGCCCCGCCCCCGCCCACTCACCTGATGATCTTTTCAGCTTCGGCGGCCGCGTTGTCCAGTGCCTGTGCCGCGGTCTGCTCGCCGTAGATCGCCTTGCCCAGCTCCTCGTTGAGCGCTTCCTCGATCTTGGGCCAGTCCGGGTTGGCGACGACCTGGCTGACACCGCACGGCATCGCCTCGGCGAAGCCCTTGAGGATCGGCTTCGTGGCCACGAGGTCGGGCGACTCGAGCAGGCTGTTGATCGGGGGCAGGGTGGTGCCGGCCTTGGACTTGTAGGTCCACTGGGCGACGTTGTCGGGCTGGCTCAGGAACTCGATGAACTTCCACGCGGCGTCGGTCTTCTTGCCCTGGCTGAACAGCACCAGCGCGTCGCCGGCGATCGTCGTGCCGCAGCCCGCCGAGCCCTTGGGTAGCGGTGCCACCGACCACTTGCCGTCGATCTGCGGGAACTCGTCGCCGAGGGTGCCCGCGAACCAGGATCCGGCGACGTACATGCCGACCTGCCCGTTGGCGAACGCCTGGCGACCGTCGTACGAGTTCGAGTTGAGGTAGTCCTTCGGTGCGTACTGGGCCAGCTTCACGTAGAAGTCCGCCGCGGTCTTGGCCTCCGGCGAGTTGAACAGCACCGACTTGCCGTCCTCCGAGAGCAGCTTCCCGCCGGCCTGCCACAGCCACGGGTACCAGTAGTACGCGGCCTCGGGCGCGAAGAGCGGCTGGCCGTAGGTGCGCTTCGCCGGGTCGGTCAGCTTGCGCGCGGCGTCCTCGTACTCGGGCCAGGTCGTCGGTGGTGCGGAGATCCCGGCCGCCTGGAAGAGGTCCGTGCGGTAGAACAGCGCCGTCGACTCACCGTCGAACGGCAGGCCGTACATGCCGTTCTCGTACGTCACGAAGGTCTTGAACGCCGGCACGTACGCGTCGGCCTTCACGACGTCGCTGCGCGAGATGTAGTTGTCGAGGTTCACCAGCGCCTTGCGGGAGGCGAACTGGGCGGTCGTGCTCGCGTCGATGAACGCCACGTCGGGGGGATTGCCGCCGGCGACCTGGGCGGTGAGCTTCTCGTTGGCCTCCTCGGCCGGTACGTTCTGCAGCTCGACCTTGATGTTCGGGTGCTCTTTCTGGAACTTGTCGACCAGGGTCTTCATGTCGGGCTCCGCGCCGACCCAGGACGCGAAGGAGATGGTCACGGGGGAGGTGGGCTCCGGAACCGGCCCTTCGCCGGCCCCCTTGTCGGTCGACGAGTCGCCGCCGGTCGAGCACGCGGCCAGCAAGAGTGCCGCGGTCGTCGTCGCCACCACCGTTGCCAGGGACCTACGGGACAGGCGATGCGTCATCGGATCAGCTCCCTAAGTCTTTATCGACGAATCACAGGCGTAACCCGCATGCAAATCGTTTGGCATACTGGTGGCTAGGGTCATCGTCCGATCAGTCGTTGTCAAGAGATCGGACGCAACGATCCGTTCGTCGGCCGCTCGGAGGGAAATCGCTTTGCTACCGTCTGCAGGCATGTCCGAGCCGCCGCGCGCCGCCGGCCCGTCCGACGACGGCCGGGTGACGCTGGTGCAGGTGGCCAAGCTGGCCGGAGTCAGCCCCACCACGGTGTCCCATGTGCTCTCCGGCAAGCGCTGGGTCGCCGAGGCCACCCAGGAGACCGTCCGCGAGGCCATCCGCCAGCTCGGCTACCGGCCCAACAACGTCGCCCGCAGCC
>NZ_JBFAIU010000011.1:0-57430 GCF_040654855.1 Asanoa sp. NPDC050611 | reverse complement strand
GCGCTCACCGTTTGGCGGCGCTCACCGTTTGGCGGCGCTCACCGTTTGGCGGCGCTCACCGTTTGGCGGCGCTCACCGTTTGGCGGCGCTCACCGGTCAGCGGTGCGTGACCGGCTAGCAGCCTCTGACCGGCTACCAGCCCCTGACCGCGGGTCAGCGGCCGAACGGGTCCGGGCGGCGTTCGAGCAGCGTGTGCAGGGTCTGCTGGATCGTCTCGCGGACCTGGTCGGCCAGGTTGAACACGACCAGCGGGTCGTCGGCCTGGTCCTGCAGGTGCGCCGTCGGGATCGGCGTCGAGAACTCGATCAGCCACTTGCTCGGCAGCGGCACCATGCCCAGCGGGCCGAGCCACGGGAACGTCGGGGTCACCGGGAAGTAGGGCAGCCCGAGCAGCCGGGCCAGCGGCTTGATGTCGGCCAGCATCGGGTAGATCTCCTCGGCGCCGACGATCGCGGCCGGGACGATCGGGGTGCCGGTGCGCAGGGCCGCCGAGACGAACCCACCGCGGCCGAAGCGCTGGAGCTTGTAGCGCTGCGCGTACTGCTTGCCGACGCCCTTGAAGCCCTCGGGGAACACACCGACGAGCTCGCCGGTGCGCAGCAGCCGCTCGGCGTCGGGGTTGCAGGCCACCGTGCCGCCCGACTTGCGCGCCAGCTCCGAGACGATCGGCATCCGGAACACCAGGTCGGCGCCGAGCAGCCGGAGGTGGCGGTGGTTGGGCGTGCGGTCGTTGAGCGCCGTGGCCAGCATCACCGCGTCGAGCGCGACGGTGCCGGAGTGGTTGCCGACCACGAGGGCGGAGCCCTGCGCCGGCAGGTTCTCCACGCCGAACACCTCGGTGCGGAACCAGTCGCGGTAGAGCAGCCGCAGGATCGGCAGGAAGACCTTGTCGGTCAGTTCGGGGTCAAAGCCGAACTCGTCGACCTCGTAGTCGCCGGCCAGCCGGCGGCGCAGGAACGCCAGGCCCTTGGCGACCCGCTGGTCCCAGACGTCGCCGGGCCGGTCGACCACCGCGGGCGGCAGCGGCGTGGGGTGATGCCCGTTGCTCCGGATGCCGTTCGTCGCGACCGGCGGGTCGACGGTGAACTCCACGGCCGGGATGATCGCCGGCCGGCCGTTGCCGTTGGTCTTCTGCGCCGGCGTCCGGCGCACCGACTTGCGCGTGCTCTTGCGCGGCGGCCGGTCGGGACGCCCTTGTTCGTCGGTCATGCCCGCTCCTCGCTCCGCGAGGACCTGTCGCTGGGCCGGCTGGTTCGCTCGCTCATGTGTTCTCCTGCACGGTGGCGCGGGCCTGCCGGATCCCGTCGAGGATCGCCCGCTCCGCGATGGCCAGCTGTTCCCGGCGGAGCACCGCCCCGCCGCGGTGGCCCGCGACGAAGTCGTCGAACGCGTCGGCGGTGCTGCGCGGGGTGTAGCCGAACTCCTCGACCAGCTTCGTGGTGTCGACCACGCGGCCGTGCACGAAGAGGTCGACCTGGTCCAGCCCGTAGCCGCTGCGGCCGAGGTTGCGGACCAGGTTGGAGGCGGCGGACAGGCCCGGTTCGAGGACCGGCACCGGTATGCGGCCGGCCCGGCGGATCGCCTGGGACAGCGAGAGCACGCCGGCGCCGGCGACGTTGAACGTGCCGGGGTGGTCGTCGACGACCGACCGGTGCACGATCTCCAGCGCGTCCTCGATGTGCAGGAACTGCAGGCGCGGGTCGCGGCCGAGCACGGTCGGCACCACCGGCCGGGCGAAGTAGCGGGTCAGCGTCGTGTCGGCGCTCGAGCCGATGAACGGCGCGAAGCGCAGCACGGTCGCGGTGACGTCGGTGCGGCGCCGCCGGAAGCCGCGCACGTAGCCCTCGATGTCGAGGATGTCCCGCGCGAACCCGCCGCGCGGCACCTCGCGGGGTTCGGTGTCCTCGGTGAACACCGCGGGGTCGCGGAACGACGCGCCGTAGGCGGCCGTGGACGAGCGCATCACCAGCTTGCGCAGCCGCGGCGCCTGCTGGCACGCGGCGAGCAGCTGCATCGTGCCGATGACGTTCTGCTCTTTCATCGCGGCCCGCCCGCCGTGCCGCTGGTCGGGCGCGGTGATCAGCGCGAGGTGGACCACCGCCTCGGCCTCGAGGTCGGTGATCACGGTGCTGGCTGAGGCGGCATCACCGCGCACCTGCTCGACGCCGTCGAGCAGGCGGGCGAACTCCGGCGGCGGCGTGTTCGGGTCGAGCCCGACCACGCGGCCGATCCGGTCGTCGGCGGCCAGCCGGGCCGCCACGTGGGCGCCCAGGAACCGGCTGACGCCGGTGACGACAACCGAGCCTGTTGGTCGCGACCTCACGTTGGCCTCCGGTCAATGCTCAGGAGGGTGCCGCGCGGACGCACCGGGCCGCTGGCGAGGTCAGACCCGGGCCGATGGGCCCGGGTCGGCTGAGCCTCAGGCCCGGGCCGGCGTCACTTGCCGAGACGACGGCGCTGGACGCGGGTCTTGCGCAGCAGCTTGCGGTGCTTCTTCTTGGCCATACGCTTGCGGCGCTTCTTGACCACCGAGCCCATACGACAGCCCTCTCCCAGTGAACGTGCGACATGCGTCGGACGACACGGGGAAGTGAAGGCCGACAGCGATCTGACATCGGACCCGACCCGGCCTGCGGGCGCATTGCACCACAGCGGGGTCAGAATCGCGATCCAGGGTACGCGTCGACCGTCACGGCGACCAAAGCGACCCCGGCCGCGGGGCCGAAACAACCCCGCGGCCGGCTCCCTGGCCGCTCTTATGCGGATTCTTGGAACGCGCCGCGTAGGTATTCGTTCACAGCGTGCTCCGGAACCCGGAACGATCGACCGACGCGCACCGCGGTGAGATCACCCGAATGCACCAAGCGGTAGACCGTCATCTTCGACACCCGCATCAATGTCGCCACTTCGGCGACCGTGAGGAACTTGACCTCCGACAGCCTGTCGGCTTGTGGTGATCCTGCCATGGCTCACCAACCAATCCATCCCCGGCGCGCGCCGTCAGTCGCGCGTGTAACTAGTACGGTAGCGGTGCCGCTGTTACCGGCGCGATGCCTTCGCCGGTTTGATCATGATCCGTCAAGCCAACTCACCGAGTTTTCCCGAGATTTACCCCTAAAGGGGACATTTCACGGCCTGAACCGGAGGGACGGCGGGGACACGAGGTGAAGCCGGGGTGGCCGACACCTTGCGCAGCGGGGCGGGCAGGCGGGACGCGGGCAGTCCAACGGGCCTGCAGGAACCACCGGGAGACCGGCCGGTCCCGGAGTCGATCACTCCGATCGCCGGAAGCGCGGTGCGCCGTCAGCCCGCGGCCGCGCGTACCGCGGCCACGCATTGGGCGTTGAGGACCGACCACGGCTCGCCGAACACCTCGCGGCTCGCTTCGTCGATCGGCATCCGCTCGTGGGTCAGCGCCTTCATGAACGCCAGCACGTCCGGCTCACCGAAGCGTTCCGCGAGTTGCCGCACGGCCAGATAACCGATGCCGTACGCCCCGGCGACCTCCCAGTCGGCCGCCCCGTCCGCGATCTTCAGGTCCTCCAACGGACCCGACCAGCCGCGCTCCTTGACGACCTTGCGCACTTCCTGGATGCCCTCGTAGGTCGCCGGCGCCGCGCCGCCCGAGGCCGCCAGTTCGGCGATCCCCTCGACCAGCCACCAGGCCGACGTCGGGAAGCCGTCGGACGGCATCGTCGAGGCGTGCGTCATCTCGTGCCGGAGCAGGTCGTCGAGGTTGTTGCGCTGCGGCGCGGCCGCGTTTATCACCACGTCGACCTGCCGGCCGCCGACGGGGAGCGCGTAGCCGGCGGTCCACGACGGGCGGCTGCCGCCGAACCACCGCTTCCACTCCGCGGTGCCCGCGTAGAAGACCTCGTAGTGCGCCGGGGGCGGCCCGCCCACCGCGTACCGGTCGGCCACCGCCGCGGCCCGCTCCGCCTCGGTCAGCACGGTCCGCAACTGCCCGCGCAGCGCCGGCGTCGTGGCCACGACGACCCGCTTGCCGGTCGCCACCACGAGCGGGGAGACCTCCCACGGGCGCGGGCCGTCGTACGTGGACATGGACGGCTCGACGCCGACCAGCTTGAGCCCGGCCACGGTGTCGGTCCAGACCGTGCCGTACGTGATGGTCATCGGCTTGCAGTCGGGCTCGACGAAGCAATGCTGCACCTCGACCAGCGTGCGCCACTTCTGCGTGCCGACCGACGACGGCAGCGAGTCGGCCGAGGGCGCCCACTTGGTGACCTTCATGGCACGCAGCGAGGTGAACTGGGCCCGCAACGTGGCCAGCGCCGGGCTCGCGGGGTCGGCCACCCCGAGGAAGCCGCCCTGGTCGCCGCTGAGCAGCGCGCGGCCCTGCGTGGTCAGCGCCGCGCCGATCCGGTCGCGCAGGTAGGTCGCGGTGACCCGCTCCGCGTCGCCCGCGACGGGGCTGCGGGCCGGCTCGGCCTTCGCGGCCGGGCTCGCCGGCCAGGCGGGCGAGTCGAGCCCGCGGAACACCACGACACCCACCCCGACCGGAGCGGCGCACAGCACGAGCGCGGCCACCAGACCGAGGGGAAGCCACAGTGACTTCCGCCGGCGTGGTGCCGGCGCACCTGTCTCCTCAGCCATCCGGGCGAGATTAAGGCCAACCACCCGATCGGGGGATCAGCCGTACGGGCGAGTTACTTGCGCGATTTGACGGCGCGCGCGAAGAACAGCAGGTTGGCCGGGCGCTCGGCCAGGCGGCGCATCATGTAGCCGTACCAGTCGTTGCCGTACGGCACGTAGACCCGCACCGTGTAGCCCTCGCCGGCCAGCCGCAACTGCTCGTCGGGGCGCACGCCGTGCAGGAGCTGGAACTCGAACGCGTCGGGCGAGCGGTCGAACCACCGGGCCCGGTCCTCGCCTATCGCGATCAGGCGCGGGTCGTGGGTGGCCAGCATCGGGTAGCCCTCGCCGGACATCAGGATGTTCATGCACCGCACGTACGACTTGTCGACGTCGGTCGCGGACTGGAACGCCACCGACTCGGGCTCCTTGTAGGCGCCCTTGCACAGCCGCACCCGGGAGCCCTGCGTGGCCAGCTCGCGGCAGTCGGCCTCGGTGCGGCGCAGGTAGGCCTGCAGCACGGCGCCCGTGGTCGGGTGGTCGAGCCGGAGCTTGGCGAGGATCTCCAACGTGGAGTCCGTGGTGGCGTGGTCCTCCATGTCGAGGGTCACCGTGGTGCCGGCGTTCGACGCGGCGACGCAGATCTGCCGCGCCAGGTCGTACGCGAGCTGCTCGTCGAACTTCTGGCCGAGCGCGGAGAGCTTGACGCTGACCTCGGCGGCGGGGGTGAGGCGGGCGCCGGCCAGGGCGGAGAGGACCGCTAGGTACTCGTCCTTGATGGCCGTCGCCTGATCGGGGGTGACGGTGTCCTCGCCGAGGTGGTCGAGGGTCACCGCGAGGCCGCTGCCGACCAGGTCCCGGGTCGTGTGCAGCGCGTCATCGGCGGTGGTTCCGGCAATGAACCGGTGTACGACGTCCCGGGTCAACGGGGCCGTCTCGACGAGCCGCTCGACCCGGGATGACCGGGAGGCGGCGAGGATGACCGAACGGAGCATGCCCGCAGCGTAACGCCCGTCCGTGCGACTCTCTCGGCGAGCTTGGCAGCCGCTCATGATCACTTAGCGGAGGGGCACGGTCGCGGAGTGACCCGACGGACGAGGCACCGGACTGCCGCGTCGTCTACGGTTGTCGGGTGAACTTCGATGCGTACGCGCGCACCGCCGTTGACCTGGTCAACGCCCCGATGGAGGGCCTAGACGACCTGCGGGCCGTTTTCAGCGGCGACAACGCCTGGATGTGCGACGCCGTCACCGAGCGTGATGTCACGACCTTCCGCCGCGCCCAGAAGCGGCTGCGCGAGGTCTTCCAGCTCGGCAGCGCCGGCCGCGACTCCGAGGCGGTCAACGAAATCAACTCACTGCTCAAGGACCATCCGGTCCAGCCGCGGATCTCGGGCCACGACGCCAGCGACTGGCACATGCACGTGACCAGCCGAGGCGCGACGGCCAGCGCCGAGTTCCTGGCCGCGGCGGTCTGGGGCCTGGCGGTGTGGCTGTGCACCCATGGCAGCGCCCGGTTCGGCGTCTGCGCCGACGACCGGTGCGGCAACGTCTACCTCGACACGTCGTCCAACAACTGCCGGCGGTTCTGCTCGGAACGCTGCGCCACCCGCTCGCACGTCGCGGCCCACCGGGCCCGCAAGCGGGCAACGCTCGCCGGCGTCTAGAACCGGGCCCCTACACCTTCGCCGGGGCCGGCAGGTGGGCGCGCGCGTAGTCCAGCGCCGCCTTCAGGTCGGCCTCGCGGATCGCGCGGCTCTTGGCACCCCGGGTGTTGACCTCCACGGCGATCGAGCCGCGGAAGCCGCGCCCGGCCAGTGACTCGAGCAGCTCGCCGCACGGCTGGTTGCCGCGGCCGGGCACGAGGTGCTCGTCGCGCCCTTCGCCGCTGCCGTCGCCGAGGTGCACGTGCTTGAGACCGTCGGCCATCGCGTCGGCCATCGCCAGCGCGTCCACCCGCGACGCCGCGCAGTGCGACAGGTCCAGGGTGTACGCGTCGAAGCCCGTGTCGGTCGGGTTCCAGCCCGGCTGGTACGGCACGAACTCGCGGCCCGCCATGCGTACCGGGAACATGTTCTCGATCGCGAAGGTCAGGTCGCTGTGCTTGTGCGCGATCCGGTCGAGCCCCGGCTGGAACGAACGGGCGTAGTCGCGCTGCCAGGTGAACGGCGGGTGCACGACGACGGTCGGCGCCTCCACCGCCTCGGCCAGTTCGGCCGCGCGGCGCAGCCGCTCCCACGGATCGGAGCTCCACACCCGCTGGGTGACCAACAGGCACGGCGCGTGCACGGAGAGCACCGGGACGCCGTAGTGTGCGGCCAGCCCGCGCAGGGCCCCGGCATCCTGGCTCACCGCGTCGGTCCAGACCATGACTTCGACGCCGTCGTAGCCCAGAGCGGCGGCCATCTCGAAGGCCGCGGCGGTCGGCTCAGGAAAGACCGATGAGCTTGACAGGAGTACGGGGGTGCGCGAGGTCACGACTGTCAGGGTAGCCCTAGGTGGCATGGACTACCCGGACGAGCCACCCCAAAATCGATCGTTTAGGCCGATTCGAGCTGATCGAGGCGCCGGAGGATCACGCCTTCGCGCAGTGCCCAGGGGCAGATGTCGACGGCGTCGATGTGCATGCGGCGCAGCACCGCCTCCGCCACGACCGCCCCGGCCAGCAGCTGGTGTGACCGGCTGGCGCTGACACCCTCCAGCTCGTACACCTGGCGCGGGGGGATCAGCCGGATGAAGCCGAGCACCTGCCGCAGCCCGTGCGCGTGCAGGGCGCGCGGCTCCCAGAGCCCCTGCCGGGACGGCGCCGCGCCGGCGAGCCGGGCCAGGGTGCGGAAGGTCTTCGACGTGGCGACCGCCCGGTCCCACTTGACGTCGGCCAGCTTCGCGCCGGCGTTGGCGAGCTGCTTCTCCACGTACGCCTGGAGGTCGTCGACGGTCTTGGGCGCCGGCGGGCTCGAGGTGTCGTGGTCGACGCCGAGCCGCTCGCGGCTGAGCCGGCCCGCGCCCAGCGGCAGCGACATCGCGAGGTCCGGCGTCTCGTCTATGCCGGCGGCGATCTCCAGCGAGCCGCCGCCGATGTCGAGCACCAGCAGCCGCCCGGCGGACCAGCCGAACCAGCGGCGCACGGCGAGGAAGGTCGCCCGGGCCTCGTCGGCGCCGGAGAGCACCTGGAGACGCACGCCGGTCTCCTTGCGCACCCGCTGGAGCACGTCCTGGGAGTTCGTCGCGTCCCGGACCGCGGAGGTCGCGAACGCCAGGAGGTCGTCGGCCCGCAGCCGGCGGGCGCTGGCCTGGGCGTCGTGCACGGCCTTGACCAGCGCGTCCGCGCCCTGCTTGGTGAGGGCGCCGTCGGGGCCGATCTGCTCGGCCAGCCGCAGGACCGCCTTCTCCGAGTGCGCCGGCCACGGGTGCGCGCCGTGGTGCGCGTCCACCAGCAACAGGTGCACGGTGTTGGAACCGACGTCGAGCACGCCCAGCCTCATGACCGCACCCTATGACGGCGCTGCGGATACCGTGCGGCACGCCGGTTCGAAGGTGATGCAGGCGTAGGCTTGTTCGGTGCCAGCACGCAACCAACTACGCGTTCTCGTCGACACCGCCGACGATCCCCGCAGCCGCGAGGTCGACCTCGACTTCCCGCGGGAGTGGGTGGAGTTCTTCGACCCCGAAGATCCCAAGCACCTCATCCGTGCCGATCTGACCTGGTTGCTCTCCCGCTGGACGTGCATCTTCGGCAAGGGCTGCCACGGCATCATCGAGGGCGGGTCGCAGGACGGCTGCTGCTCGCACGGCGCGTTCTTCACCGACTCCGACGACGAGGCCCGGGTCCGGGCGGCGGCCAAGAAGCTGACGCCGGAGACCTGGCAGCACCACGTGCGCGGGTTCAAGAACTACACGGCGATGGACACGGTCGACGGCAAGACCCCGGCGCGGCGCACCGCCACGCAGGGCGCCGACGGCCCGTGCGTGTTCCTCAACGACGCTGACTTCCCGGCGGGCGGCGGCTGCGCGCTGCACGCCCAGGCCCTGCGCGACGGGGTGCACCCGCTGGAATACAAGCCGGACGTGTGCTGGCAGCTGCCGGTGCGCCGCGACCAGGACTGGCACAAGCGCCCCGACGGCACCAAGATCCTGATCACGACGCTGACGGAGTTCGACCGCCGCGGCTGGGGCTCGGGCGGCCACGACCTGCACTGGTGGTGCACGTCGTCGCCGGAGGCCCACGTCGGCCGCGAGCCGATGTGGCAGTCCTACGAGCCGGAGCTGACGGCCCTGGTGGGCAAGGCGGCCTACGCGAAGCTGGCTGAGCTGTGCGCGGCCCGCGCCCGCCGCGGCATGGTCGCCCCACACCCGGCGGACCCGAAGCGCCGCCTCCCGATCGCCCGGGCGGGCAACCTCTCGGGCGGCCGCGAGCCCGCCGCCCCACCGAACACACCCAAGAAGCGGTAAGACCCGCAGATCGCGGTCGCAAGCTACCGGTCGCGCTTCGGGTTCGGTGGTGTCCGCGACCCATCGCGGACACGGCAGCGAAGCGGTGTCTGGCGGGAGCGACGGCAGCGCCAACCACGGGCCCGAGCCGGGTGCTCGTCGAATGTGATGTGGTCTACGGCTCGAACTTGTAGCCCAAGCCGCGGACCGTGACGATGAAGCGGGGCGTCGAGGGCTCCGGCTCCACCTTCGAGCGCAGCCGCTTGACGTGGACGTCGAGGGTCTTCGTGTCGCCCACGTAGTCGGCGCCCCAGACGCGGTCGATGAGCTGGCCCCGGGTCAGCACCCGGCCCGCGTTGCGGAGCAGCAGTTCCAGCAGCTCGAACTCCTTGAGCGGCAGCTGGACCGCCGAGCCGTCGACCGTCACCACGTGGCGCTCGACGTCCATCCGGACCGGGCCCGCCGACAGCGTCGGGACGTCTGGCTCCGTGGTCTCCGTGCCCTGGCGGCGCAGCACCGCCCGGATCCGGGCGACCAGCTCGCGCGGCGAGTAGGGCTTGGTCACGTAGTCGTCCGCGCCGATCTCCAGGCCGACCACCTTGTCGATCTCGCTGTCGCGGGCGGTGACCATGATGATCGGGACGCGCGAACGCTGGCGGAGCTGGCGGCAGACCTCCGTGCCGGACATCTCCGGCAGCATCAGGTCCAGCAGCACGATGTCGGCGCCGGTCCGGTCGAACTCGGTCAACGCCGAGGTGCCGGTCGGTGCGACCGAGACTTCGAAACCCTCCTTGCGCAGCATGTACGAGAGGGCATCGGAGAACGACTCTTCGTCCTCGACCACGAGCACGCGGGCCACGGACTTTCCTTCCTTACCGCTCGGATCAGCTCGACTGAGGCGATCCGGACACGATCTCAATAGAGGGGGGTAGCGGGAGGGCGGCGTCCGGCGGGCTCGCCGGAAGCCGGAGGGTGAACGTCGAACCCTCCCCCAGTGTGCTGACAACGTCTATGCGGCCACCATGGTTGGTGGCGATGTGTTTCACGATCGCGAGGCCCAGCCCGGTGCCGCCGGTGGCCCGGGAGCGCGCGCGATCTGCGCGGTAGAACCGCTCGAAGATCCGGTCGACCTCGTCGGGCGCGATCCCGATGCCCTGGTCGGCGACCGAGAGCAGGACTGTGTCGTCGTCGAGCGCGGTCGTGATCGTGATCCGGGTCTGTTCCTTCGAGTACGCGATCGCGTTCTCGACCAGGTTGGCCAGCGCGGTGGCCATCTGGCTGTCGCTGCCGTAGACGGTGAGGCCACGCTTGCCCTCGACCTCGACCTCGATCTCCCGGGCGGCGGCCGTCGTCCGGGTGCGGTCGATCACCTCGGCGACCACCCAGTCCAGGGAGACCGGCTCCGGGTCGGGCAGCGGGTCGGCGCCCTGCAGCCGGGTCAGCTCGAGCAGCTCGTTGACCAGCCGGCCGAGCCGGGTCGACTCGTGCTGGATGCGCTCGGCGAACCGGCGGGCGGCGGCCACGTCCTCCTCGGGACCGGCGCCGGGCTGCGGACCCACGTTGGTCGGGTCGGTCGCGTCGAGCAGCGCCTCGGCGAGCAGCTGCAACGCGCCGATCGGGGTCTTCAGCTCGTGGCTGACGTTGGCGACGAAGTCCCGGCGCACGCGGCTGACCCGGTGCGACTCGGTGACGTCGGCCGCCTCGACCGCGACGAAGTTGCCGCCGAGGCCGACCGCCCGCAGGGCGACGCCCAAGGGGTCGGAGGCGCTGCCGTCACCGCGCGGCAGGTCGAGCTCGACCTCCCGGCGGACACCGGAGCGACGGACCTGGCCGGCCAGGGTACGGATGATCGGGTGCGCGGCGATGCTGCCCGGAGTGCCGGCCGACCGGAGCAGGCCCATCGCCCGCGCCGCGGGGTTGACCAGCACCACGGTGTCGTCCCCGTCGAGCACCACGACGCCGACCCGGAGTGAGTCGAGGCTCTTCCGACCCAGTCCCGGTTGCGGATCGTGCATCGCCTGCCTTCCCTCGCCAGCAGCGCGGGTAGCGGCGACGGGCGCTGACCCCCGCCGCCTGAAGCGCGGGATCAGCGATCCGGCGGCGAAGCCCGCCAACAGACTGACGCACACGCCAGCCACGATCGCCCATTCCACGAGGCGATCGTAGGGTCATTGTTAACGAACAGGCTGGTCGGGCCGGGCAAACCGGGCGCGTATCGCACAATGTTCACCAGCAGGCTCAGCGTTGTTCACTGGCGTTCTGTCGCGTACACCTACGGTGAACCGGACATAAGTCGAAGCGTGTCCGGATATTACTCTCCGGTCACACGAATTCCACACCGACACACCGTTGCATCAGGAGCACCGAAATGGCCTTGCGCGAAGAGTTCCGCGCCGACCTACAGATCGTCAGCCAGTTGCTGGTGGACATGGCCGAAGCGGTCCGCACCGCGATGGGCGAGGCGACGAAGGGCCTGCTGCACGCCGACCGGGCCGCCGCGGAGGACGTGATCGCCCGCGACGCCGAGGTGGACTCCCTCTACCAGCAGGTCGAGGAGCGGGTCACGGACCTGATGGCCCGGCAGGCGCCCGTGGCCAGCGACCTGCGGGTCCTGATCACCGCCCTGCAGGTGGCCGCCGACCTGGAGCGGATGGGCGACCTGGCCGACCACGTGGCCAAGACGGCCCTGCGCCGCCACCCGTCCCCCGCGGTCCCCGCCGAGCTGCGGTCGGTGTTCACGGCCAAGGCCGAGGTCGCCGACAAGATGGCCGCCAAGATCGCTCAGGTCCTGTCGAAGCTCGACCCGGTCGGCGCCGCGGAGCTGGAGCGCGACGACGACGTGATGGACGACCTGCACGTCGACCTGTTCAAGGTGATGCTCAGCCCCGACTGGCCGTACGGCGCCGAGACCGCGATCGACGGCGCGCTGCTGGGCCGGTTCTACGAGCGGTTCGCCGACCACGCGGTGAACGCCGGCCACCACGTCGTCTACCTGGTGACCGGCGAACAGCCGCAGAGCTACTAACGCCCCTGGTTGGCCACGGCGGCGGCGGCTTCGGCTGCCGCCTCCGGGTCCAGGTAGGCGCCCCCGGCCGTGACCGGGCGCAGGTCGGCGTCGAGGTCGTACCGCAGCGGGATCCCGGTCGGGATGTTGAGCTTCGCGATCGCCGCGTCGGAGATGCCGTCGAGGTGCTTGACGACCGCGCGCAGCGAGTTGCCGTGCGCGGCGACCAGGACCGTGCGGCCGGCCAGCAGGTCCGGGACGATCGCGTCGTACCAGTACGGCAGCGTGCGCTCGAGCACGTCCTTGAGGCACTCGGTGGCCGGCATCAGCTCCGGCGGCAGCGCCGCGTAACGCGGGTCACCGGTCTGCGCCCACTCGTCGCCCGGGTCGATCGGCGGCGGCGGCACGTCGTAGGACCGGCGCCAGAGCATGAACTGCTCCTCGCCGTACTCCTCGAGCGTCTGCTTCTTGTTCTTGCCCTGCAGCGCGCCGTAGTGGCGCTCGTTGAGACGCCACGACCGCCGAACCGGGATCCACGACCGGCCGGCCTCGCCCAGCGAAAGCTCGCTGGTGCGGATCGCACGGCGCAGCACGCTGGTGTGCACCACGTCGGGCAGCAGGTCGTGCTCGCGCAGCAGCGCGCCGCCGCGCCGGGCCTCGGTCTCGCCCTTGTCGGTCAGGTCGACGTCGACCCAGCCCGTGAACAGGTTCTTCGCGTTCCACTCGCTCTCGCCGTGCCGGAGCAGCACCAACGTCCCCACAGTCATGCCGCCATCCTCGCGCAGCATCCTGCGCTGCCCGCAACCGCCCGGGGTGACGACCGCCATGTAGTAATCCGCGTGACTGGAGTGGGGCCCGCAATTTAGGTTGCGTAAGGCCGTCGCAGATTGACGGTCATTACCAAGGGGGGCCTTGTAGTGGTACGGAGCTGGCTGCGCGAAACAACGGGTGGGCTACCTCGGACCTTCTGGTACCTCTGGTGCGGCACCCTCGTCAACCGGCTCGGCGGCTTCGTACTGATCTTCCTGACCGTCTACCTGACCAAGGAACGCGGGTTCAGCGACGTCCAGGCCGGCCTGGTGGTCGGCCTGTGGAGCGCCGGCGGCGGGGTCGGCACGATGGTCGGCGGCGTCCTGGCCGACCGCTGGGGCCGGCGCCCGACGCTGCTGCTCGCACACACCGGCGGCGCGGCGATGATGGTGCTGCTCGGCTTCTCCCGCCCGTTCGTCATGATCGCCGTCGTCGCGTTCACGCTCGGCATGTTCGCCGAGGCCGCCCGGCCGGCGTTCGCGGCGATGATGGTCGACGTCGTGCCGGACCGCGACCGGGTCCGCGCGTTCTCGCTCAACTACTGGGCGATCAACCTGGGCTTCGCGTCCGCCGCGATCCTCGGTGGCTTCGCCGCCCACCTCGACTACCTGCTGCTCTTCCTGATCGACGCGGCCGCGACGCTGATCACCGCCGCGATCGTCTTCATCAAGATCAAAGAGACCCGGCCGACCGCCGGCCACCTCGCCGCCCACGCCGACCGCGGCGGCCTGCGTGCGGTGCTGCGCGACCGGGTCTTCCTGGTGTTCACGTTCGCCAACCTGCTCGCCGCGATGGTCTTCCTGCAGCACATCTCGATGCTGCCGATCGCGATGACCGACGACGGCCTGTCGTCCTCGACGTACGGCTGGGTAATCGCCCTCAACGGCGTGCTGATCGTGCTCGGCCAGCTGTTCATCCCGAAGCTGATCGCCGGCCACAGCCGGGCCCGGGTGCTGGCGGTCGGCACGATCGTGCAGGGCATCGGCTTCGGCCTGACCGCGGTGGCCGGCACTGCCTGGCTCTACGCGATGACCGTGCTGGTCTGGACGCTCGGCGAGATGGTCTACTCGCCGTCCTCGGCGGCCACCATCGCCGACCTGGCGCCGGCCTCGGTCCGCGGCCGCTACCAGGGCTTCTTCGCGCTCTCCTGGTCGATCGCGGGCTTCACCGCCCCCGTCGCCGGCGGTTTTGTACGTGACCTGCTGGGCAACAGTGCACTGTGGATCGGCTGCGCCTTGATCGGTTTCCTGGCCGCCGCGATCAACCTCGCCGCCGGTCCCACCCGCGAGCGGCGGGCGGCGGCGCTCGCGGCCGCCCGGGTGCCGGCGCCGCGCAGCGCGGTCGAGCCCGCACCGCCCGGCGTGATCAGCGACACGCTGGCGCCGACCTCGTCCGCTTCGTAGCGTCGCCGCAGTAAGGCTTCTTAACAGAAGGAGGCGGGCCGCGTGCGGGCCTGGTTGCGGAACACCGCGGGCGGCCTGCCCCGGACCTACTGGTTCCTCTGGTCCGGCATGCTGATCAACCGGGTCGGCGCGTTCGCCATGCTGATCATGTCGGTCTACCTGACCGACGAACGTGGCGCCTCGGCGAGCCTCGCGGGCCTGGTCGTCGGCGGGTACGGGATCGGCGGCGTCGCCGGCACATTGCTCGGCGGCGTGCTCGCCGACCACTGGGGCCGGCGGACGACCCTGTTCTGGGCGCACGCGGTGGCGGCCGCGCTGATGGCGGCGCTGGCCTTCGCGACCGATCTCGGCGTGATCGCCGTGCTCACCGTGCTGCTCGGCATCGTCCACTCGATGCCGATGCCGGCGTTCGTCGCGGCCATCGTCGACGTGGTCCCGGCAGAGCGCCGCTCGCGCGCGTTCAACCTGCAGTTCTGGTCGTTCAACCTCGGCATGGCCGCCGCCGGGCTGCTCGCCGGCGTGCTCGCCCAGGTGAGCTACCTGGTGCTGCCGCGCTGGTTGAGCGTCTCCCGGTTGGCGCGCAGCTGGGGGATCGACATGGACAGCGTGGTCAGCTCGGCGAGCTTGAGCTCGCCCGCGGTGGGCGCGATCTTCTGCGGGTCGAGCTGGAGCTGGATCCACCGGTCGATGCCGAGCCGGCGGATGTCGCTGATCACCTTCGGCGTCGGGCCGAACGTGGCGCGCCGGGCCAGGTGCAGCACCGGGTCCTTGGCGAGGGCGGTCTTGACGGTCACCTTGGTGTTGGCCGCGGCCTCGCTCGGCGTCCCGTACACCCGGCCCGTCGCGGGGTTGTTGCGGCGCAGCTCGTTGCCGGCCCGGGAGCCCATGTAGGACTCGTTCTGCTCGGTGTACGTGCGTACCGTGCTCGGCTGCTGCTGTGCCGGCGAGTTGGAGATGGCGTTGTTGAGCTCCTCGGCCGTGGCGTCCACGTCGCCGCCGCCGAGCAGGCTGTCGATCAGGTCGCGGCCCCGGTCGGTGAAGCTGAGCGCGGCACCGCCGCCGGCCACCGCGAGCGCGCCGCCGAGCGCCAGCAGGGCCCGCCGCCGGCCCTTGTCGGGACCGGGCTCGTCGGCGTCGTCCTGGTCGTAGATCTCGGGCAGTCCGGCGACCGAGTCCATGCCGATGCCGCCGTCGGGACCCACCCAGCGCGGGCCACGGGACCCTTGGGGTTGCACATAGGTCACGGGCCGCTCGCGGTACCGGTCCGTGGTGGGATGCGGCCGGCTGTCCCAGCGGCCGTCGTCGCCCGGCCGAGGTGGCGGCACGTTCCGGTTGGCCATGTACGGATCCCGGTTCTCGCGAGTGCGCCGCGGCCGTCCGCGACGAGGGGTCGTCACGGAAGCTAAGGCCACCCAGCTGCCCTGCTCAAGGGCGGTTTTCCCGGGCCGCGGAGCACCACTTAAGACAGGGCGGGTCGATCACCGATCGCGGTCGCGGCAACAGCGAAGGCAGCACGCTGCGTCGATGTCTCGCGGCCGTGACCAGCACCTGCCGGGCGTGACCACGGTCCTAAGCAACCGGCACAGGAAAACTTAAGCGCCGGCTAAGCGCAACGAATGCTCATCGGCAAGCATCTTTGCCGCTCCCAGATGGTGGACGTCACCTTGACGCAGGCGCTCGGCGTATCCCACGCTTCCTATCAATCAAGTAGGAAAACAATGGATTGGACGGGCGATGAGACGTCTCACCCTGCGCAGGCTCGGCAACTTGGCCGCCGTCGCGATCGTGGCTGCCGCGACGCTCGGGACCGCCGCCGCGTGCGGCGATGACGACGCATCCGGCGGCAGTGGCACCGCGAGCGATCCGGTCACGCTGCGCCTCGGCTACTTCCCGAACATCACGCACGCGCCGGCGATCGTCGGTGTGGAGAAGGGCATCTTCGCCGACAAGCTCGGCACGGGCGTCAAGCTGGAGACCAAGACCTTCAACGCCGGCCCCGAGGCGATCGAGGCGGTCTTCTCCGGTGCGCTGGACGCCACGTACATCGGCCCGAACCCGACCGTGAACGCGCACTCGAAGTCGAAGGGCGAGGCGGTCCGGGTGGTCTCCGGCGCCGCGTCCGGCGGCGTGGCGCTCGTGGTCAAGCCCGAGATCACCTCGGCCGAGCAGCTGCGGGGCAAGAAGATCGCGACGCCGCAGCTCGGCAACACCCAGGACGTGGCGGTGCGCTACTGGCTCAAGGAGAAGGGCCTGACCACCACCAAGGAGGGCGGTGGCGACGTCGCGATCGTCCCGCAGGCCAACTCGCAGACGCTGGAGACGTTCCGCAGCGGCGCGATCGACGGCGCCTGGGTGCCGGAGCCCTTCGTCTCCCAGCTCGTCAACGCGGGCGGCAAGGTGCTGGTCGACGAGCGCGACCTGTGGCCGGACGGCAAGTTCGTGATCACCAACTTGATCGTCAGCACGAAGTTCCTCAAGGCGCACCCGGACGTGGTGCAGAAGCTGGTGGACGGCCAGGTGGCGGCCAACGACTTCGTCAACAAGTCCCCCGACGAGGCACAGCAGGCCATCTCCGAGCACGTCGGGAAGCTCACCGGCAAGCCACTCGACCTCAAGCTGATCAAGCAGGCCTGGCCGACGCTGCAGTTCCTCGACGACCCGATCGCGTCCTCGCTGAAGACCGGCCTCGACCACGCGGTCGCGGTGGGCCTCACCGAGCCGGTCGACCTCGCCGGGCTCTACGACCTGAGCTTCCTCAACAAGTCCCTCAAGTCGGCCGGTCAGGCCGAGGTCCCGTTGCCGTGACCACGGTGACGACGACCCCCGGGAGCGCGACCGCCGCGGTCGCGCTCTCGGGCGTGACCAAGGTGTACGGGCGGGGCGCGGACGCTGTCGTGGCGCTCGACCGGGTCTCCCTCGACGTGGCGCCGGGCGAGTTCAGCTGCCTCGTCGGCGCGTCGGGGTGCGGCAAGAGCACACTGCTCAACCTGGTCGCCGGGCTCGACAGCGTCAGCGGCGGCGGTATCCAGGTGGCCGGCGACGCCCGGCCGGGCCTGATGTTCCAGGAGCCCGCGCTGTTCCCGTGGCTGACCGTGGGCGCCAACGTCGAGGTGCCGCTCAAGCTGCGCGGGCTGCCGTCCGCCGCGCGCAAGGCCCGGGTCGCCGAGCTGCTCGACACCGTGCACCTGGGCGAGTTCGCCCGGCGCCGGCCGCACGAGCTGTCCGGCGGCATGCGGCAGCGCGTGGCGCTGGCCCGTACGCTCGCGCTCGACACCCCGGTGCTCCTGATGGACGAGCCGTTCGGCGCGCTGGACGCGATGACCCGCGACATCCTGCACGACGAGCTCGAGCGGTTGTGGACCGGCCGCAACGCCGCCGGGGCGCCGCTGACGGTGCTGTTCGTGACCCACAACGTCCGCGAGGCCGCCCGGCTCGCCGACCGCATCGTGCTGCTGTCGAGCCGGCCCGGCCGGGTGATCTACGAGACCCGGGTGGACGTGCCGCGCCCGCGCCGGATCGACTCCCCCGAGGTGGCCGCCGTGGCCGCCGACGTCACCGATCGGCTCCGTGCGGAGGTGGGCCGCCATGGCCACTGACACGATCTCCGGTCTCGACGCGCTCGAGATCGCCAGCCAGCAGAAGGTGCCCGGCCGCGCGGCCCGGATCTGGGCGGCGACCTGGCCCAAGCTGACCGCGCTCGGGCTCGCGCTCGCCGTGTGGCAGGTGGTGGTCTGGAGCGGCTGGAAGCCGGAGTACGCGCTGCCGGCGCCGAACACCGTCGCGACGGACCTGTGGAACTACGCCAGCAGCGGCGCGCTCTGGGACGGCCTGCTGATCACCGGGCGGCGCGCGGCCATCGGCTTCGGCGCGGCGGTCGCGGTCGGGCTGGTGCTCGGCCTCGCGGTCGCGCGGGTCAGGGTGCTCCGGGCCGCGCTCGGCGCGATGATCACCGCGTTGCAGACCATGCCGTCGATCGCCTGGTTCCCGCTGGCGATCCTGCTCTTCCAGCTCAGCGAGCAGGCGATCTTCTTCGTCGTGGTGCTCGGCGCCGCGCCGTCGATCGCCAACGGCGTCATACACGGCGTCGACTACGTGCCGCCCCTGCTGGTGCGGGCCGGGCGCAACGTGGGCGCGCAAGGGCTGCAGCTGTATCGCTACGTGATCGCACCCGCGGCGCTGCCGGCGATCGTGGCCGGGCTCAAGCAGGGCTGGGCGTTCGCGTGGCGCAGCCTGATGGCCGGGGAGCTGCTCGTCGTCATCGCGAAGACGACGTCGATCGGCGTGCAGCTCACCTACGCCCGGGAGCTGTCCGACGCGCCGCGGGTGATCAGCGTGATGATCGTGATCCTGGTCCTCGGCCTCCTGGTCGACCTGCTGTTCACCAAGGCCGACCAGGCGATCCGCCGCCGCTGGGGTCTGCTGGACCACGCCTGATGCAGATCTCCGCCCGCACCGACTACGCGCTGCGCGCCATGCTCGCCGTGGCCGAGGCGCCTGGTCGGGTGACCGCCGCGGCGCTGGCCCGCGCGCAGCAGATGCCGCCCGCGTTCCTCCAGAGCATCCTGGTCGACCTGCGCCGGGCCGGGCTGCTGCACGGCCAGCGCGGCGGCGAGGGCGGGTACACGCTGACCCGCCCGGCCGCCGACATCACGGTGGGCGACGTGGTCCGGGCGGTGAACGGCGCGCTGACCACGGTGCGCGGGTTGCCGACGCAGTCGGCGGCGTACCCGCCGACCGCGGCCGGGCTGCGTGAGGTGTGGCTCGCCGTGCACGACCGGATCGCCGACATCGTCGACCGCACCTCGCTCGCCGACCTGCTCAGGCCGCCACCGTCGCGCGGACCAGCCGGGGCAGCAGGTACTCACCCACCCGGTAGGCCTCCTCGAGGTGCGGCCAGCCCGACAGGATGAATTCGTCGATGCCCAGGTCGGCGTACTCCCGGATGCGTTCCTCGACCTCGGCGTAGCTGCCCACCAGCGCGGTGCCGGCGCCCTCGCGGACCAGGCCGACACCGGCCCAGAGGTTCGGCGCGATCGTGAGCTGCGCCGAGTGTCCGTCGTGGAGCGCCGCCATCCGCTGCTGGCCGACTGAGTCCATCCGGGCGAAGCGGGCCTGCGCGGCGGCGATCTGCTCCGGACGCATCCGCGCCAGCAGGCGGTCGGCCTCGGCCCAGGCCTCCTCGGCGGTCTCCCGGGCGATCACGTGCAGCCGGATGCCCAGCCGGAGGGTGCGTCCCTCCCCCGCGGCCGCCGCACGGATCCGGGCGACGCGGTCGGCGATCGCGGCGGGCGGCTCGCCCCACATGAGGTAGACGTCGGCGTGCGTGGCGGCCACCCGTTCGGCGGCCGGCGACGCGCCGCCGAAGTAGATCTCGGGCTGGTCGGCGAGCGGCCGCTGCAGCCCGCCGCCCTCGACCCGGAAGTGGTCGCCGACGAAGTCGAACGGCGCTCCGGCCCAGGACCGGCGCAGCACCTGGAGGTACTCGGCGGTGCGGGCGTAGCGGTCGTCGTGGTCGAGGAAGTCGCCGTACGCGCGCTGCTCGGCGGGGTCGCCGCCGGTCACGGCGTTGAGCAGCAGCCGGCCGCCGGTCAGCTCCTGCAGCGCCTGCGTCTGCTGCGCGAACACGGTCGGCAGCGTGAAACCGGGCCGGAAGGCGACGAGCAGCTTGATCCGCGCGGTGTGCTGCGCGACGGCGGTGCACACGACCAGCGGGTCGGGGCAGCCCGCACCGACCGGGGTCAGCAGCGCGCCGAACCCGCTCTCCTCGGCCGCCCGGGCGACCTGGCTCAGGTAGCTGACGGTCGCCGGCCGGTCCGGCCCGCGCCCCGGATCGGCGCCGGTCGTGGTCGTCGCGGGACGCACCTGGTGGCCGTCGCCGGTGGTGGGGAGAAACCAATGGAAGCGCATGGAAGCTATCCTATCGGCGAAGTAGGAAAATGGTCGAGGAGGTTCCGCGTTGCTCTCCACCACACCCCGCGTCACGCCGGTCGTCTCGCTGATCGGCAACCCCCGGTCCGGGTCGCGCACCCGGGCGCTCGCCGACGCGGTCACCGCCGCCCTGCTGGCCCACCTCGACCACGCGGCGGCCGCGCCGACGGTGCTCGAGCTGGGTGAGCTGGTCGGGGTGACCTTCGGTGCCGCACGGGCACCGCGCTCCCCCGCGCCCACCACCGTCGACGCGTTCGCGGCTGTGCGGGCCGCCCGCCTGCTGGTCGTGGCGACGCCCACCTACAAGGGCAGCTACACCGGCCTGCTGAAGATCTTCCTGGACCAGCTGCCGCACGAGGCGCTGCGCGACGTCGTGGCCGTGCCGGTCGCCATCGCCGCGTCGGAGGCCCACCGGGTCGCGGTCGCCGCCGCCCTGCGGGACGTGCTGCTCGCGCTCGGCGCCGACGTGCCGGCACCACCGCTGGCCGTCCTGGAGTCCGACGCCGACGCGCTCGCCGCGGCGGCACGCGAGTGGGCGGCGACGCACGCCACGGCGCTCGCCGGGGCACTCGGGTAGGCCCCGACGACGTGGCCTGGTGGGCGTGCCGCATCTGGAGCTGAGCGCCTGGAAGCGGCACGGCCCACTAGGGCTACGACGTCGCGGGCTATCAGCTGACGGCGAAGTCGGCGAACAGCAGGGCGGCCAGGGCCAGCGCCAGGCCGATGTTGACGACGGTCGCGCTGGCGAAGACCGCGATCGGGCGCCAGCCCGCTTCGCGCAGCGCGGTCAGCCGGAACTCGAGGCCGATGCTGACGAAGGCCAGGATCAGGAACCACGTGCGGAAGTTGGTCGCGACCGCCTGGGCCGCGGTGTTGTCGGCGGCGCTGACCGAGTTGGCGAACCACGTGCCGATCACCGGCGGCGATCGCGGCGCTGACACCGCAGATCGAGACCGCCGAGGCGAGCAGTGCCCGGAGCTTGTCGTCGAGGCCGAGCCGGCCGCCGAGCCACCGGGTGAACAGGAAGACGCCCGAGATCAGCAGGAGCGCCTGGACGATCGCCGGGCCGGCCGCGGTGGCCAGCAACGACAGGTTGATGGAGACGCCGAGCAGGACCAGGCCGGTCTTGATGAAGAACTCGGTGCGGAACGCGGGCGCGAGCCGGTCACGGACACCGGTCGCGGTCAGCACGGCGTTGCCGAGCAGGCCGATCACGATCGCGTAAACCGGGTACTCCACCGACTTCGCGACCCGGTTGAGGCTCGTGTCGGCGAGCCAGCCGGGCACGTTCTTGTCGAGGTACTTCGTCAGCCAGGCAAGGGCGAGCACCAGCACCAGGCCGGCACCCACCCCATTGCAGGATCGCCTGGCTGATTACGCCGGTGAGGATCAGAACCAGCAGCACCAGGCCGACCACGGTGGCCGCCCAGTCCTCGCTGATTCCGTCAGGCCGCGTGGTGGGCGGGCACGGCGGACAGTCCTACCGCGACGGCGTGCGCCTGCGACCGGATCTCCGGGATGGCGGTGGTCTCCCACCAGCGGCCGCGGCGCAGGCTGCCCAGCACGTGCAGGCCCTCGGTCGGGCGGCCGTGCCGACCGACGAGGCGGCCCGCGGCGTCGACGTCGATGCCGAGCCCGAGCGGGTCCGCCTTGGCCAGGCCGTCGGCGACCAGCGTGCGGACCAGCGGGATGCCCGCGGCGTGGCCGGGGCCGGTGCAGTTGACGACCGCGTCGAAGCTCTGCTGCCCGGAGTCGGCGAAGGTCACCTCGAAGCCACGCGGGCGGGAGTGGATCGCCGTCACCCGGGTCGCGCCGACGACCAGCGCTCCCGCCGCCCGCGCCTGGTCGATGGCGGCTGCCACCCCGGGCGCGCAGCGGTGCCGGTGCACCTCCCAGTAGCGCGCCAGGTGACGCAGGAACCTGCGCTGCTCGTCGAGCGTGAGCCCCGCCCACACGTGGTCGACCCGCGGCCGCAGGGCGTCGACGCTGGCCCGCCAGTCCGCGCTGGCGCGCAGTTCGCACAGCAGCCCGCGCAGGCCGGCCGGAACGGCATCGGTGGCGACCGGCACGGGACCGGGTGCGTCGGCGTGCGCCCGCGGCAGCAGGCCGTGCCGGGAGACCGCGACGATCCGGCCGGTGTGGCCCCGCGACAGCAGCGTGAGCACCGCGTCGACCGCGGTGAGCCCGGTGCCGAGCAGGAGCACGCGGTCGCGTGGGGCGATGTGGTCGAGCGCGCCCGGCGACCAGGGCACCGGCACGTAGCCCGAAGCCCGGCGTACGCCCACGGACGCGGCGGAGGGAAAGACGGGCGGCGGCGGGCCGACGGCCAGGACCACCGCGGACGCCCGCCGCGTGGTGCCGTCGTTCAGCTCGACGGCCCAGCCGCGGGGACCCGCGGGCCGCACCCGGACCGCATGCCGCGCGACGTGGGGCACGGGACCGAGGCGGTCCGCGAGGTAGGCGCCGAAGACGCCGCGCGGGACGAACGCGTCCGGGCGACATCGGGCCCAGGCGGCGAAGTCCCCTGGATCGGCGGGGTCCGCGGACATCGTCCCGGCCCGTGAGTTGAGCAGGTGCCCCCGCTCGGCGGTGGCATACGCTGAGCCCGGACCCAGCCTGGGCGCGGGATCCACGACGAGCACCTCCCGCCCGCCGTGCCGGGTGACGGCCAGCGCCGCCAAGGCGCCGGCCGGGCCTCCGCCGATGATCACGGTCGGGTCCATCGCGATCGCCGCCCTTCAAATCCTATAGACATAGTAGGTTATCGAGGGAGACCGACAAAGGAGTGCCGCGATGCCGTTGTGGAAGCCCGACCCGACCTTCTACCCCTCGCCGCGCCAGGCGGTGACCGCGCCCGCCGAGAAGCTGGCCTACGTCGCCGCGTTCGACCGCTCCGCCGAGAAGCCCGACGCGATCGCCGTGCTCGACGTCGACGAGACCTCCACCAGCTACGGGCGTGTCGTCGGCTGGACCGACCTGCCCTACCGCGGCGACGAGCTGCACCACTTCGGCTGGAACGCGTGCAGCAGCGCGCTCTGCCCGGCGGCACCGCACCCGCACGTCGAGCGCCGCTACCTGATCGTGCCGGGCCTGCGGTCGTCACGGATCTACGTGCTGGACACCAAGGACGACCCCCGCGCGCCACGGGTCACCCGCACGATCGAGCCCGCCGAGCTGGCCAAGGCCGGCTACTCGCGGCCGCACACGGTGCACTGCGGCCCCGAGGGCATCTACGTGTCCAACCTGGGCGGCGCCGACGGCGCGGACGGGCCGGGCGGGATCGCGCTGCTCGACCACGACTCGTTCGACGTGCTCGGCGCGTGGGAGATCGACCGCGGACCACAGTATTTCGGCTACGACTTCTGGTGGCACCTCACCCGCGACGTGCTGGTCACCAGCGAGTGGGGCACCCCGTCGATGATCGAGGACGGGCTGGTCGGCGAGCTGCTGCTCGGACGGAAGTACGGCCACTCGATCCACTTCTGGGACCTGCGCAAGCGCCGCCACCTGCAGACCCTCGACCTCGGTGACCAGCACCAGATGGCGCTGGAGCTGCGGCCCGCACACGACCCGACGAAGGAGTACGGCTTCCTCGGCGTGGTCGTCAGCGTCGAGGACCTCTCCGCCTCCGTCTGGCTCTGGCACCGCGACGACAGCGGCGCGTTCGCGATCCGCAAGGTGATCGAGATCCCGGCCGAGCCGGCCGACGCCGCCGACCTGCCGCCGATCCTGCAGCCGTTCGGTGCGGTGCCGCCGCTGGTCACCGACATCGACCTGTCTGTCGACGACCGCTACCTCTACGTCTCGGCGTGGGGCATCGGGAAGCTGCTGCAGTACGACGTGACCGACCCGTTCGCGCCGCGGCTGACCGGCGAGGTGCGGCTCGGCGGCATCGTCACCCGGGCCGCGCACCCGGCCGCACCCGACGAACGGCTCGCCGGCGGCCCGCAGATGGTCGAGGTGTCCCGCGACGGGCGCCGGGTCTACATCACCAACTCGCTCTACGGCGCCTGGGACGACCAGTTCTTCCCGGACGGCGTCGGCGCCTGGGCCGCCCGGCTCGACGTCGACCTCGATAACGGCGGCCTCACCCCGGACCCGCGGTTCTTCCCGCACGGCGACGACTTCCGCGGTCTGCGGGTCCACCAGACGAGGCTGCAGGGCGGCGACGCGTCGTCGGACTCATACTGCTTCCCGTGAGTTGGCTGGCAGTCGCGACCCTCGCCGGACTCGGCGCGTTCCATGGCCTCAACCCGGGCATGGGTTGGCTGTTCGCGGTCGCGATCGGCCTCCAGGAACGCTCGGCCCTGGCGGTGCTCCGGTCGCTGCTGCCCATCGCGGCCGGCCACGCGCTCTCGGTCTTCGCCGTCGCCGGCCTGGTCGAGGTGCTGCGCTCGGTGCTGGCGACCCGCGTGGTCGCCATCGCCGGCGGGGTGGTGATGGTCGCCTTCGGACTGTGGAAGGCGCTGTCCCGCCGGCACTTCGCCTGGGCCGGGATGCGCCTGACTCCGTGGCAGCTGACCGGGTGGTCGTTCCTGATGTCGTCCGTGCACGGCGCCGGGCTCATGCTCGTGCCGGTGCTGGTCGCCAACCCGCCGCCGGGCGTGCACCAGGACCACGCGCTGCACGCGCCGTCCGACCCCGACGCGCTGCTCTGGCAGGGGCTGGCGGCGACGACCGTCCACACGGTCGCGATGGTCGCCGTGGCCGGCACGATCGGCCTGCTGGTCTACCGGGTGCTCGGGCTCGAGGTGCTGCGCCGGGCCTGGGTCAACCTCGATCTCGTCTGGGCGGTCGCGCTGATCGGCTCCGGCGCGGCCGCGGTCGTGCTTACGATCTGACGGTGACGCAGGGCCACACGCACAGTGACGCGTTCGCCGGCCGCGAAGGCAAGTGGGCACAGCTGGCCGAGGAGCGACTGTCGCTGTTCCGCCACGACGAGGAGATCGCGCGCGGGCTGGCCTTCGGGCTGCCCGGCTCGCCGACGCTGGTCGACCGGACCATTCCCACGTTCTCGCGCGGCGAGCTGCCGCACTTCGCCGGCGAGCGCGGCACGTTCCTGAACTGCCCGTACCTGGAGGACGTCAACGACGTCGCGGACGCCGAGGTCGCGGTCTTCGGCGCGCCGCTCGACTCGGGCGCGACGTACCGGCCCGGCGCGCGGTTCGGGCCGCAGGGCATCCGCCGGTCGACGAACCTGTTCGGCACCTACTGCTACGAGCTGGGCGTCGACCTGCGCGAGCAGCTCAACATGGTGGACATCGGCGACGTGTTCACGATCCCCGGCAACCTGGAGAAGTCGTTCGACCAGATCAGCCAGGCCATGTCCCACGTGTACGCCCGCGGCGTCCTCCCGGTGATCCTCGGCGGCGACCACTCCATCGGCTATCCGACCATCCGCGGCATGGCGCCACACGTCGACGGCAACATCGGGATCATCCACTTCGACCGGCACGTCGACACCCAGGAGACGGACCTGGACGAGCGGATGCACACCACGCCGTGGTTCCACGCGACGAACATTGGCAACGCCCCGGCGACCAACCTGGTGCAGATCGGCATCGGCGGCTGGCAGTCGCCCCGGGCGGGGGTCAAGGTCGGCCGTGAACGGGGCACGACGGTCATCACGGTCGGCGACGTCGAGCGGGTCGGCATCGAGAAGGTCGCCGAGGTGGCGCTGGAGACCGCGTGGCACAACGCCAAGGCGGTCTACCTGTCGTTCGACATCGACGTGGTCGACGCCGGGTTCGTGCCCGGCACGGGCTGGCCGGAGCCGGGCGGGCTGCTGCCCCGCGAGGCCCTGAACCTGATCCGCATGGTCGCCGCGCCCGGGCTCGCCGGGCTGGAGGTGGTCGAGTGCGCGCCGCCGTACGACTGGGCCGAGCAGACCGCCCTGCTGAGCTCCCGGGTGGTGCTCGACGCGCTCGCGGTGCTCGTGCGCGAGGGCAAGCTCGGCCGGCGGGCCGCCGCGACCGACCGGCACGCCTGGGGGCCGCGGGTCAGCCCTTGAGGGAGCCGGTGCGCTTCCGCGTCGGATCCGTCGCCACGCAGGTGACGCCGCGGTCGCCGGAGGTCCACGAGAGCTGGCTCGGGTGCAGGTAGAACAACTCGACCGTGTCGTCGGCGACGGAGGACGGCGCGTACGTCTCGAAGTGCTTCAGGCACTCCTGTTGCGCCTGGCGGCCCAGCGCCTCGTCGCCGGGGTACGGCCCGGCCGGCAGCTCGAAGACCGCGAACACCTCGCCCTCGTGCGGCTGCTCGCACGGCCGCACCGGCAGCCCGCCGAGGTCGTCGCTCTCCCGCAGCCCGTCGACGCAGTGCCCGACCGCGAGCTTGGCCGTGGAGACCTCACCGCCGTCCGCGGCGTCGCCGGCACTGCCGAGCGCGACCGCGGCGCCGACCACCGCCGCCACGACGATGACCACGGCGAACAGCACGCCGAAGACGAGCAGGCCACGGGCCGGCGCGGGCCGCTGTGCCGGTTCCGACATCACGGGCGGCAAGTTAGCACCGTGGACGGTGCCGGGCGAGCCTTGTGACACGATCGCGGCCATGTTGCGCAGCGTCCACGACCGCGCCGAGCTTGCCGCGTTGCTCCGCAAGGACGCCGCTCTGCACGCGTACGAGCTGGGCGACCTCGACGACTTCTTCTGGCCCTACACCACCTGGTACGCGGCCGGCGACGCCGTGGGCCTGATCTACCACGGCCAGCCGATGCCCACCCTGCTCGCCTTCGGCCCGCACACGGGAGTCCTGCTCACGGGTCTCGTGCCGCTGCTGCCCCGCACCTTCTACGCGCACCTCTCCCCCGGCGCCGGCGCGGCCCTCGCGCCCGCCTACACCCGGGCGCACGACGGCGGCCCGCACCACAAGATGTCCCTGGCCGGCGACCCGCTCGGGCCCGCCGAGGGCGAGCCGCTCGGCCCCGCCGACCTGGTCGAGCTGGAGGCGCTCTACGCGCAGGCGTACCCGGGCAACTGGTTCGACCGCCGGATGCTGGAGACGGGCCAGTACGTCGGCATCCGCCGCGGCGGCCGGCTCGTTGCCGTGGCGGGCGTGCACGTCTGGTCGCCGACCTACCGCGTGAGCGCGATCGGCAACGTCACCACCCACCCGGCCCACCGGGGCCGGGGCCTGGCCCAGCGGGTCACCGCGGCGCTCTGCCACCGCCTGCGCGCGAGCACCGACGTCATCGCGCTGAACGTCAAGGCCGACAACGCCGCCGCGGTCGCCGCCTACCGCCGGATCGGCTTCACGGTCGTCGGCGACTACGAGGAGGCAACCTACGTTTCGACCGGCGCCGAAGGGTCCCGCGCCTAGCGTGACGGCGTGAAAACCGCCGCCGCCATCGCCACCACCGTCCTCCTCTGGGCCTCGGCGTTCGTCGCCATCCGCCACGTCGGCGCCGACGTGCGCCCGGGCGCGCTCGCCCTCGGCCGCCTCCTGGTCGCCGCCGCCGTGCTCGGCGTGCTGGTCCTGGCCCGCCGACCGCGCTGGCCGGGCCGCGGCGCCTGGCCCCGGCTCGTGCTCTGCGGCGTCGCCTGGCTCGGCGTCTACAACGTCGCCCTCAACGCGGCCGAACGGCGGGTGGACGCCGGCACCGCCGCCATGGTGATCAACCTCGGCCCCGTGCTGATCGCCCTGCTCGCCGGGCTCCTCCTGGGCGAGGGCTTCCCGCGCACCCTGCTGCTCGGGATGGCCACCGCGTTCGCCGGGGCCGTGCTGATCGGTGTGGCCGCCGCCGGCGACACCCGCGCCGATCCGTGGGGTGTCGTCCTGTGCCTCGTCGCCGCCGTCGGCTACGCGGTCGGGGTGGTGGCGCAGAAACCGCTGCTGTCCGCCGCCGACCCGCTCGCCGTCACGTTCCTCACCACGCTGGTCGGCGCCGTCGCCTGCCTGCCGTTCGCCGGGCAGCTGCTCGCCGATGTGCGCACACCGGCGACCGCCGGCTGGGTGGTCTACCTCGGCGTCGGACCGACCGCGCTCGCGTTCAGCACCTGGGCGTACGCGCTGGCCCGCACCGGGGCCGGGAAGCTCGGCGCGACCACGTATCTCGTACCCCCGCTGGTGGTGGTCATGGCGTGGGTCGCCCTCGGTGAGGTGCCGGCGGCGCTGGCGCTCGGCGGCGGCGCGCTCTGCCTGGCCGGCGTCGCCGTCACGCGGGCGAAAAGGTTGACCCTCACGTCACGTCAGGGTGTTCAGTGGAGCGCGGAAGGGAGGTGACCGGCATGGGCTACCCGGTGAGCCGGGTCGCGGCACTGGCCGGGGTCACGGTGCGGACGCTGCACCACTACGACGAGATCGGTTTGCTGGTGCCCGGTGAGCGGACCGCCGCCGGATACCGCGTCTACACCGACGCCGACCTCGAGCGGTTGCAGCAGATCCGCTACTACCGGGAGCTCGGCTTCGGTCTCGACGAGATCGCGGACCTGCTGGCCACCGCCGACCCGCGGGAGCACTTCCGCCGCCAGCACCGGCTGCTGCTGGAGCGGATCAAGAAACTGCAGGAGATGGCGACCGCCATCGAGTTCGCAATGGAGGCGCAGAAAGTGGGGGTGAACCTGACACCCGAGGAGCGGTTCGAGGTCTTCGGTGACTTCGAGCCGGAGCGGTACGCCGACGAGGCCGAGGAGCGCTGGGGCGGCACCGACGCGTACGCCGAGTCGCAGCGCCGGACCAGCCGCTACAGCAAGGCCGACTGGCTGCGGTTCAAGGCCGAGAGCGAGGACTGGGGCCGCCGCTTCGCCGCGGTGATGGACAGCGGGCGGCCCGCCGAGGGCGACGAGGCGATGGAACTGGCCGAGGAGCACCGGCAGTCGATCGGCCGGTGGTTCTACGAGTGCACCTACGAGATCCACACCGGGCTGGCCGACATGTACGTGAACGATCCACGGTTCACGGCGTACTTCGAGAAGATCAAGCCCGGGATGGCACGTTTCCTCAACGAGGCGATCCACGCCAACGCGGTGGCAAGGTCATAACCTTGGCCACATGAGTGGTCGCGCGGTCGAAGCGCTCGAAAACGCCGGAGTGGCGCACCGGGTCGTCAACCACGGCCCGGTGCGCAGCCTCGCCGAGGCCGCCGCGGCCCGCGGCGTCGAGATCCCCGACGTGGTGAAGACGATCGTGGTGCGCCGCGGCGAGGGCGACTACCTGTTCGTCCTGGTGCCCGGCGACCGGGTGATCTCCTGGCCCAAGCTGCGCACCCTGCTCGGGGTGAGCCGGCTCTCCATGCCGGACGCGGCGACCGCGTTCGACGCGACCGGCTACGAGCGCGGCACGATCACCCCATTCGGGTCACTCGTCCCCTGGCCCGTGGTCGCCGACGAGCGGATGGCCGGTCGGGAGATCACCCTGGGCGCGGGCGAGCACGGCGTCGCGGTCGCGGTCGACGCCGACACCGCGGTGCGCGCGCTCGGGGCCACGGTGGCGGACGTGTCGGATCCGGAGCAAAGCGAGTCATAACCCACCGTTAATGGCGAGTTCCGGCGCGAGCGATAGGTTCGAAGAGGCGTCCGTCCCACATCGGCGTGCGCCGCTCCGCAGGGGGCTGCCGGGCCGGTAGCGTTCTGCCCGGCGACACCGACGACCACGAGGGGCACGCATGACAGGCGAGCTTGGCCCGGGCAACGAGATCCGGATCAACGGCGACGGCGGCGACGACCGCAAGGCGCCGCCCGGTGTCGTGGTGATCTTCGGTGCCTCCGGCGACCTCACCGAGCGCAAGCTCATGCCGGCCCTGGCCCGGCTCGCCCAATACAAGCGCCTGCCCGACGAGTTCCGGCTGGTCGGCGTCGCCCGCAGCCACCTCTCGGACGACGAGTTCCGCCAGCGCTTCCCCGCCGGGCCGGCCGCCGAGGCACCGGGCCTCGTCGAGAACATGCGCTACCTGAGCGGCGACTACGACGACCCGGACACCTTCGTCCGGCTGCGCGACCTGCTCGACAGCTTCGACCGTGACGCCGGCACCGCCGGCAACCGGCTGTTCTACCTCGCCACCCCGCCGCAGGCGTTCGTGCCGATCGTCGAGAACCTCGCCGCCGCCGGGCTCAACCAGCCCGGCTCGCCGTCCGGCTCGTCCCGCCTGGTGATCGAGAAGCCCTACGGCCACGACGAGGCCAGCGCCCGCCGGCTCGACGAGCGGATCCACGCCGGGTTCGAGGAGGACCAGGTCTTCCGGATCGACCACTACCTCGGCAAGGACACCGTCCAGAACGTGATGGCGCTGCGCTTCGCCAACACGATCTTCCAGCCGATCTGGAACCGCACCTGGATCGACCAGGTCCAGATAACGGTCGCGGAGACGCTGGGCGTCGGCAGCCGCGGCGGCTTCTACGAGCACGCCGGCGCGATGCGCGACATCGTGCAGAACCACGTGCTGCAGGTGCTCGCGCTCGCGCTGATGGAGCCGCCGGCGTCGTTCGCCCCGGAGGCGCTGCGCAACGAGAAGGTCAAGCTGCTGCAGTCGATCCGGCACCCGGCCGACGGCGACATCGACCGGATCGCGGTCCGCGGCCAGTACACCCGCGGCGGCACCAGCGGCGACCTGATGCCCGGCTACCGCGAAGAGGAGGGCGTCGACCCGCTCTCCCGCACCGAGACCTACGCGGCCATGCGGCTCGACGTCGACAACTGGCGCTGGGCCGGCGTCCCGTTCTACGTCCGCACCGGCAAGCGGCTGCCGCGCCGGGTCACCGAGGTGGTCCTCCAGTTCACCCGGCCCCCGCACCTGCCGATCAGCGCCGCCCAGGTCACCGGCCTGCAGCCCGACGCGCTGATCCTGCGCATCCAGCCCGACGAGGGCATCACGCTGCGGTTTGGCGCCAAGGTGCCGGGCCACTCCTTCCGCGTACGCACGGCCACGATGGAGTTCTCCTACGAGTCGACGTTCCGCGAGGAGTCGCCCGAGGCGTACGAGCGGCTCCTGCTCGACGCGCTGATCGGCGACCCGACGCTGTTCATCCGCTCCGACGAGGTGCTGCAGAGCTGGCGGATCGTCGACCCGATCATCGCGCACTGGGCCGACACCAAGGGCCGGATCCCGCTGTACGAGGCGTCCTCGTGGGGCCCGGACGAGGCCGACCAGCTCCTCGCCCGCGACGGCCGCGCGTGGCACAACCCCGGCACGCGCTGATGACCTCCGTCTACGTGCTCAACGGGCCGAACCTCAACCTGCTCGGCACCCGCCGCCCCGAGGTCTACGGCAGCACCACGCTCGCCGACGTCGAGGACCTGTGCCGGCAGGAGGCCGGCAAGCTCGGGCTGGAGCTGGAGTTCCTGCAGTCCAACCACGAGGGTCAGCTCGTCGACTGGGTGCAGGAGGCCGGCGCCCGGGTGGCGACCGGTGACTGCCTCGGCGCCGTGTTCAACCCGGGGGCCTACACGCACACCTCGATCGCGCTGCACGACGCGATCGAGGGCGCCAGCCTGCCGGTGGTCGAGGTGCACATCTCCAACGTGCACGCCCGCGAGGAGTTCCGCCGACACTCGTACGTGTCGCCGGTGGCCCGCGGCGTCGTGGTCGGCTTCGGGGTCTACGGCTACGTGCTGGCCCTGCGCGGGCTGCACCAGACGATCAGCCGATAACGCCGGAGGCGCGCAGGTCCGCGCACTCCGCCTCGGTGACACCCAGCTCCGCGAGAATCGCACCGGTGTGCGCACCCGGCAGCGGCGCCGGGGCGGGCAGCGGCGGGGCCGCCGGCTCCCCCGCGGGGTCGGTGGTGAACCGCGGCGTCGGCGTCACCTGGGCGCCACCGCCCGGCACGGGCGCGTACAGGTCGCGGGCCAGCGCGTGCGGCGCGGCCGCGGCCTCCGCCAGCGACAGCACCGGCGTCACGCACGCGTCGCGGCCCGCGAACCGGTCGGCCCACTCGTCCCGGGTCGCGCCGGCGAACGCCGTCGTCAGCGCCGCCCGCAGCGCCGGCCAGTGCGTCGGATCGCGGTGCGCGGCCACCAGGTCGGCGTCGCCGTCCAGGCCCAGCCCGGCCAGCAGGTTGAGGTAGAACCGCCGCTCGATCGGCCCCACCGCCACGTAGCCGCCGTCGGCGCAGGCGTAGACGTCGTAGTACGGGCAGCCCGTGTCGATCAGGTTGCTGCCCCGCCGGTCGGACCACAGGCCCACCGCGCGCAGGCCCTGGACCATCGCCAGCAACGAGGTGGTGCCGTCGTGCACGTTCGCGTCCACTACCCGGCCGCCGCCGGCCCACAGGGCGCACATGATGCCGTACACCAGGAAGAGTGATCCGCCGCCGAAGTCCCCGACCAGGTTCATCGGGGGCTGCGGCGGCCCGTCGGCGCGGCCGATCGCCGCCAGCGCCCCGGTCAGGCTGATGTAGTTGATGTCGTGCCCCGCCGCGCCGGCCAGCGGGCCGGACTGGCCCCAACCGCTCATCCGGGCGTAGACCAGCCCAGGCCGGACCGCGAGACACGGGACCGGGCCGATGCCGAGCCGTTCGGCGACCCCGGGTCGGAAACTTTCCACGAGCACGTCCGACCGGGCGACCAGCCGCAGCAGCAACTCGACACCGGCCGGCGTCTTCAGGTCGAGCCCGATCGACCGGCGCCCGCGGTCCAGGACGGGGTTGACCAGCGCGTACTCGTCGGGCGGGCCACCGATCCGGTCGACCCGGACCACGTCGGCACCCATGTCGGCGAGGAGCATCGCGGCGTAGGGCGCGGGACCGATCCCGGCGAGCTCGACGACACTCAGCCCGGACAGCGGGCCACTGGACATGCGCGGTTGGCCTTAAGCTGAAGGGACTGGGGCCGGGCGTCGGGACGGGCGTCCGGCCCCAGGCCCGCGCGTGCGGGTCAGCCGCAGGCAGCGCACGCCGAGATAGAGCAGCAGCGCATAGCCGGGCAACGTCGGCAGGCCGCCGACCAGCGCCCCCCACAGCGAGGTGCCGCCGGTGGGCGCGCCCATCGTGAGGAACAGGCCGCTGCCCATCATCCCGAGCACGGTGGTCACCGCGGCCACGCCGACGATCCGGACCAGCAGCACCGGCGAGGCCGCCCGCCGGGCCACGACGTGCAGCAGCAGCAACGCCACCGCGAAGCCGACGCTGGCCGCGATCAGGAACACGTCGGTGGCGTGGGCCAGGTCATGGTAGGCGGGCGACGGTGAGACGCCCGTGCTGCCGGCCCGCCACATCAGCGTGGTCACGGTCATCACCAGCGGCAGGGCGATCGCGAACACCCAGGCGGTGCGCCAGGCCTGCGCGACGGCCAGCTCCGACTGGAACTCCGGGGCGACGGCCGGGACAGGCCCGAACTCCTCGACGGCCTGGCGCTCGGCCTCGGCGGCGCTGACGTCCGGCGACTCGGCGCGCACCGCGTCGGCGGCGTCGCGCAACCCGTCGCGGACCTCGACGATCATGTCGGCCTTGCGGCGGCGAGGCCCGTGCAGCCGCCGGTCCAGCTCGCGGACGTAGCTGTCGATCGCGGTCACGCGACCCATTCTGCCGGACGAACGGCGAACTAGCGGGTGCGTGCCTGATAGAGCTCGGTGTCGACGGCGACCCGGACCGTGGTGTCGAGACGGGCGAGGATGTCGGCGAACAGCGTCGACCGGTGCTCGGGCGGCAGCGCCGCGTAGCTCGACCGGGTGGCCAGGTTGGCGACGAAGTCCACCGTCGGCAGCGCGACCTGCCAGCGGTAGACGTGCGACTCGCGGTGGGCCAGGCCGTGGATGCCCGGCCACGGCGGCGGGTCGGGCAGCATGCCCTCCTCGTAGCGGACCCGGGGCGCGTGCAGCCGGTGCGCCTTGTGCAGCTCCTCGCTGACGGCCTCGTCGGCAGGCCGCTCGCGGTTCCAGAACAGGGCGATCACGCCGCCGGGCTGGACCGCCTCGGCGGCCTTGCGCCAGCGCACCGCCGGATCCACCCGGTGCCAGGCCTGCGCGCTGAACAGCAGCCCGAACCGGCGCTCGGGTGCGTAGTCCTCGAAGGTCGTGACCTTCACCGTGACCGGCGCGCCCGCCGTGCGGCGGGTGAGCACCGCGGCCATCCGCGGGTTCGGCTCGACGGCGGTGATCCGGATGCCCTTGGCGACGAACTTCATGGTCGCGCGGCCCGTGCCGGCGCCCACCTCGAGGGCGGGCTCGGCACCGAGCCGGGCGTACTTGACCACCTCGTCGACCAGTTGGTCGGGGTAACCGAGCCGGAGCCGGTCGGGGGAGCCGCCGCGGCGTAGCCGCTCTGGCACTTCTGTCACCCGTCGTACCTATCATCCCGACCGCCCGGAGCGCACTCCCGTACCCGACCTAGAATCAGCGGGCTATGCGCTACGCGATGCTGATCCTGCCCTCGGCCAACCGGGTCTACGCCGAGTCGTCCGTCGAGCTGACCGCCGCCGAGCTGGAGATTTTCGCCGGTGCGGTGCTCGGCGGTGGCATCGCCGACATCGCGGCGGAGGACATCGCCGGTGTCTCCTATGTGACGTTCGATTCCGCGCCGCTGGACGAGCGGGCGACCCGGTTCCTGGCCAACCTCTCGTCGATCTACGCGCTGTTCGCCGTCGAGGGCGGCGGGCTGCTGCGCCCGGTGCCGCTGCACCGGCTCGACCGCTTCGACGACGACCTCGTCACGATCCCCAAGTACGCCGGCAAGACCAACGAGCAGTTCACCAAGCTGCTGCTCAACGCCACCCTGATGGGCTCGGCGTTCGCCGACCGGATGCTGGAGCGCCGGTTCACGGTGCTGGATCCGCTCGCCGGCCGGGGTACGACCCTCAACCAGGCGATGATGTACGGCTACGACGCGTACGGTGTCGACCGCGACCAGAAGGACTTCGAGGCGTACGGCGCGTTCATCCAGCGCTGGCTCAAGGAGAAGCGGATCAAGCACAAGGCCGAGCACGGTCCGGTGCGGCGCAACCGGCAGGTGGTCGGCCGGCGGCTGCAGATCACGCTGGCGGCCAGCAAGGAGGACTACAAGGCGGCCGACACCCAGCGGATCGACATGGTCAACGCGGACACCACCCGGACGCTGGAGTTCTGGAAGTCCGGCTCGGTGGACCTGGTCGTGGCCGACGCGCCCTATGGCGTGCAGCACGGCAGCCGCACCGCCAAGGGGCTGGACCGCGGACCGCTGGAGCTGCTGCGGGTCGCGGCGCCCGCGTGGGCCGGCGCGCTGCGCCCCGGCGGCGCGCTCGGCCTGTCCTGGAACACGTTGGTCGCCGACCGCGCCGCCGCGGCCGACATCCTGGCCGGCGCGGGCCTCGAGGTGGTCGACACGCCGGCGCACCGCCGCCTGGCGCACCGCGTCGACCAGGCGATCCGCCGGGACGTCTTGATCGCCCGGAAACCGGGCGACCAGCAGCAGAGCGCACGCAAGCCCGGCTAGCCGATCTCCGCCAGCCGGGGCACGACCTTCTCGCAGAAGGTCGACGTCCAGCCGACCGGGTCCGGGCCGACCGGGGTCATCGCCACGAGGTCGATGCCGAGCTTGGCGTAACCCTCCATGTCGGACAGGAAGCGGTCCGGCTCGTCGACGGGGTCGCCGGAGCCGATGACGGTGCGCTGGATCGTCGCCGGGTCGCGCCCGACCGCGGCGCAGTGCCGCTCCAGCACCCGCAGCTTGTGCGCCACCTGGTCGTGGTCGCGGGCGAACAGGTTGCAGGCGTCGGCGTACTGTGCCGCCAGCCGCAGCGTCTTCTTCTCGCCCATGCCGCCGACCAGGATCCGCGGGCGGGGGTGCGACACCGGCCGCGGCTCGCAGAGCGTCTCGGCGAGCCGGTAGTGCCGGCCCTCGAACGGGCCGTCGTCCGGCGACCACATCCGCAGGCAGATCCGCAGAGCCTCCTCCAGCCGCTCGAAGCGCTCCGCGGTCGGCGGGAACGGCACGCCCAGCGCGTGGTGCTCGCGCTCGTACCAGGCGGCGCCGATGCCGAGCGTGGCCCGGCCGCCGGAGAGCACGTCGAGCGTGGTGACGGTCTTGGCGAGGACGCCCGGGTGGCGGTAGGTCACGCCGGTGACCATCAGGCCCAGGTTGATCCGGCTGGTCCGGGCGGCCAGGAAGCCGAGCGCCGTGTAGCCCTCGAGCATGGGCTCGCGCGGGTCCGTCTCGCCCTCCATCTGGAGGAGGTGGTCCACCAGCGTCAAGGTCGCGCAGCCGCCCTCGTCGGCGACCCGCGCGGTCGCCGCGAGCGTCGCGGGAAGGGCGTCGGCGCCACCGGGGAGGGTGAAGTTCACGAAGTGGATTCCTGCGAGCATTAGGGAATCATCCCCCGAGCAGGGCTATCGTAGGCGCCCGTGAAGTACATGTTGCTGATCTACAACAACCCCGCCACCGTCGAGGGAATGTCCGAGCAGGAGCGCAACGGCCTGTTCGCACAGGTCGACGAGATCATGGCGGAGCTGACCGCGTCGGGCGAGCTGATCCGGGGCGAGGCGCTCGCGGGCGCGGCCAAGACCGTCCGCCTGCGCGGCGGCGTCGCGGCCACCACCGACGGCCCGTTCGTGGAGGCCAAGGAGCAGTTCGCCGGCTACATCGCGGTCGACGTCGCCAGCGAGCAGCGCGCGCTCGACATCGCCGCCCGCTGGCCGGACGCCGCCTGGGGCGGGATGGAGGTGCGGGAAATTCTCGGCTGATCTGTCGAAGGCCCGTCGTCGGCTCCGACGTGTCACCGGAGCACACGTTCAGGAGGAGAGATGACGACGTTCGACGTTCCCGGGGCCGGCCTCTACCACGAGGTGCGCGGCACCGGCCCGACGCTGCTGCTGATCTGTGGCGGGGTCTACGACGCGGCCGGCTACGCGGGGCTGGCCCGGGCGCTGGCCGACCGCTACACGGTGATCACGTACGACCGGCGGGGCAACTCACGCAGCCCGCTCGACGGGCCGGACGCGCCGCAGTCGCTGCCGGAGCACGCCGACGACGCGGCCGCGCTGCTCGACCACCTGGCCGACGGTCCGGCGTACGTGTTCGGCAACAGCTCGGGCGGGATCATCGGCCTCGACCTGGCCGCCCGGCGCCCGGGCCTGGTGCGGAAGCTGGTCGTGCACGAGCCACCGCTGTTCGACCTGCTGCCCGAGCACGCCGCGCACCTGGCGATGATCGACGAGGTGGAGCGGACGTTCGCCGCGGAGGGACCCGCCGCGGCCAACGCGGTGCTGCAGCGCGCCCTCGACATGGGCCCGGCCGACGAGGACGAGCGGGCGCCAGGTGGCGGCCCGGCCGAGGCGCCGGATCCCGAGACGCTGGCGATGTTCGGCCGGCTGGAGAAGAACTTCGCGTTCTTCGTCGGGTACGAGGTCCCGCCGTTCGCCCGCTACGTCCCGGACTACGCGACCCTGCGCGACGGCGCTGTGCCGATCGTGCCGGCGGCCGGCGAGGCGTCGGTGGGCCAGCCGCCGCACCGGGCCGCGTACGCCCTCGGCGAGCGGCTCGGCACGGCGACCGCGCCGGTGCCCGGCGACCACGGCGGCTTCGGCCAGCAGGTGCCGGCCTTCGCCGCCCGGCTCGACGAGCTACTCCGGGCGCAGTAGCACGGGTCCGGCGTCGATCGCGACCCGGAACACGGCGTACGGCGGCTGCCGCAGGTCCTTGCCGTCGTTGTAGCTGGGCTGCCGGTGCAGCTGGTTGGCGGTCACGTAGAGGTGGCCGTCGGTGGCCACCGACATCGTGTCGGGCCAGAGCAGCCGCGGGTCGTGCACGACGGTCTCGAACGTGCCGTCCGGGTCGCGCCGGAACACCGCGTTCTGCTCGTACGCGGTCAGGTAGATCCGCCCCGCGTCGTCGCTCTCGAGCCCGTCGGAGCAGCTGCCCTTGTCGCCCTCGTCGACCACGGTCGCGGCCACGGCGTCGTCGTCCAGCGAGCGGTCGCAGAGCGCGTCGACCGAGACGCTGTAGAGGCGCCGGGACATCAGCGGGCAGTAGAACAGCCGGCTGCCGTCCGCCGAGATGGCGATCCCGTCGCTGCCGAAGGTCAGCTGCGACGGGTCCGTGTCGCCCGGCCGGTTGAGGAAGTAGCGCCCCTCGACCACCGGCCGGGTGGCCCGCACGGACGGCGCCTTGGTGGACGGGTGGTCGTGCAGCCGGCGCCAGGACTGCCCGGTGGCGAGGTCGACCACGATGATCCCGTTGGGACCCTGGTACGCGGAGTCGGTGACGAAGGCCGTGCCCTGGTCGCCGCGGCGCAGGTCGAAGCGGACGTCGTTGAGGTAGCTCGACGGCAGGGCGACCTCGGCCGGGAACGTGATGACCTGGCAGGCGGCGTCCCGGTCCAGGTCGACGCGGACGAGCTTGGGTCCGCCGTGCCGGGTCTGCTGGAGCAGGGGCGCGCCGGTGTCGACCACCCACAGCCGGTCGAGGGGGTCGACGACCACGCACTGCACGGAGACGAAGGCGTGCGGGTCGTCGTCGGAGTCGGGTTGGTTCCACGGTTCGTTGGGGAACGGCACGCGCCGGCCGTCGCGCAGCTCGACCACGCTGGCGGCGACGTCGTCGCCCCACTTGGGATGGTTCACGAAGATCCGGCCGGTGTGCGACACCGCGACGCCGGTCGGCATCGGCGGATCGAGAGTCGCCACCAGCTCCAGGTTGCCGGTCGGTTGGTCGGTGCTGGTCATACCTGGACGCGTACCCGCGTACCGCCCGATTTATCGCCTTGGCTGTAAGGCGGATTTGGCTCTTTCTCTAACGGATGGCCCGATGTTAGGGTCACCCACCGAACGCTTGGCTACTGCGGAGGCCACCCGTGACCGACCTCGACCTACGCCTCGCCCGCCGGGCCGCGGGCAGCGGCGACGAGCTGAGCGCGATCCTCTCACTGGTCAACGCGCCCGGCCTGATCACCTTCTCCGGCGGGTTCCCGGCACACGAGATCTTCCCGGTCGAGTTCGTCCGCGACGTCGCGACCGACCGGCTCGCGGGCGGGGCGCCGGTCGCGCTGCAGTACACGCCGACCGAGGGGCTCGCCTCGTTCCGCGCGGCGCTGGCCACCTGGATCGAGGCGTCCCAGGGCGTCGCGCCGGACGCGCTGATGGTGACCAGCGGCGGCATCGAGGCGCTCCAGCTGATCTGCCGCACGCTGCTCGACCCGGGCGACCGGGTGCTGGTCGAGTCGCCCACTTACGTCGGCGCGCTGACCGCGTTCAGCGGTTTCGAGGCGCGGATCGAGTCGGTGCTGGCCGACGGGGACGGCCTCGACCCGGAGGCGCTGGCCGCGGTGCTCGCGTCCGGGCCGACGCCGAAGCTGCTCTACGTCATCCCCGACTTCCAGAACCCGACCGGCGCCTGGCTGTCCACGGAGCGCCGGCACGCCCTCGTCGCGCTGGCCCGGCGGCACGGCCTGCTGGTGGTCGAGGACGTCGCATACCGGGAGCTGAGCTTCACCGGCGAGCAGCGGCCGTCGCTGTGGTCCCTCGCGCCCGACGTCGTGGTCCAGGTGGGCACGTTCTCGAAGATCCTGTTCCCGGGGGTCCGGCTCGGCTGGGCGGCCGGTCCGCCGGCGCTGATCCCCCACCTGGTGCGGGCCAAGCAGAACTCCGACCAGTGTGCCGGCGGCCTCGGGCAGTGGCTGGCCGAGTCGTTCCTGCGCGACGGCCGGATCGATGCGCAGCTGGCCCGGGCCCGCGCGACCTACGCGCAGCGCTGGGCGGCCATGTCGGACGGGCTGGCCAAGCACCTAGGCAGCGGGTTCCGCTGGAGCCGGCCCGGCGGCGGCTTCTTCACGTGGGTGGCCGGCCCGCGCGGGCTGGACACCGCCGCCCTGCTGCCCAAGGCTCAGGAGCTGGGCGTCGCGTACGTGCCGGGCGCACCGTTCCACGCCGGCCGCGACGCGCACCACACGCTGCGGCTGGCGTTCAGCGCGACCACACCGGACGAGATCGCCGAGGGCACCCGGCGGCTCGGCCTTCTGTTGACAGGAGCAACCTCATGACCGACGCGTCGTCCCACTTCGGCAGCACGGGCGGCACGCCCACCACCCCTGGCCGGTTCGTCGACCGCACGAAGATCGACCCGCACGAGATCCTGCCAGGGCTCAACTTCCAGCCGGTGCTGGGCGAGCGGAGCCTGCTCAACTTCGTCCAGTTCGAGGCGCACGCCGAGGCGCCGCGGCACACCCACGAGGAGGAGCAGGTCGTGCTGGTCCTCGAGGGCGAGATCGAGTTCGAGGTCGACGGCGACGTGCGCGTGCTCAAGCCCGGCGACGTCGCGGTGATCCCGCCGTGGGTGCCGCACGGCGCGCGGACGACCGGCACACCCTGCCTCGAGGTCGACTTCTTCACGCCGCCCCGGGCCACGCTGCTCGACCAGGCGCGGGCGGCGGTCGAGAAGGGCGACGCGTGAAGCTCGGTCTGGGCGGCCGGCGCGCGCTGGTCACGGGCGGCAGCAAGGGCATCGGCTACGGCGTGGCCGCCGAGCTGCTGGCCGAGGGTGCGTCCGTGGCCATCTGCGCGCGTACGCCGGACGAGGTGGCGGCCGCGGTCAAGTCGCTGTCCGAAGTGGACGGCGCCGTGGTGTCCGGGCACGTCTGTGACGTGACCGACGCGGACGCGGTGGCGGCGTTGGTGTCCGACGTGGCCGCCGAGCACGGCGGCCTCGACATCCTGGTCAACAACGCGGGCGGCGCGCACCCGGGCGGCTTCGAGGACCTGACCGACGAGATCTGGAAGCGCGACCTCGACGTCAAGCTGTTCTCCCAGATCCGTTGCACCCGGGCCGCGTTGCCGCATCTGCGCCGCAGCGTGGCACCGCGGGTGGTCAACGTCAACGCGGTGTACGCCCGCTATCCCGACCCGGCGTTCTTCGCCACCTCGGTCAACCGGGCCGCGTGCCACAACCTGACCAAGGTGCTGGCGCAGCAGTACGGCCCGGAGGGCATCCTCGTCAACAGCGTCAACATCGGCTTCGTGGTGACGCCGCAGTGGGCCAACATCCGGGCGCGGCGGGCGCCGGAGCTCACCGAGGAGGAGTTCTTCGCCCGGCTGGCGGCCGAGGAGGTCCCACTGGGCCGGTTCGGCACCGTCGACGAGGTGTCCGGCCTCGTGGCGTTCCTCGCCGGCGACCGGGCCAGCTACATCACCGGTGCCTCGATCGACGTCGCCGGCGGGATGGGGAAATACAGCTAGCCGCGCTCGTTGCGCAGTTCGGCGATCAGGCCGTTGACGAAGTCCTTGCGCGGGGTCTCGGCGAGGCTGAGCAACGTCTCCGTGCGGGAGACGCCGGGGATCTGCCAGATGCCCTCGAGCAGGATCGTCCGCAGGTGCGCCTGGTCGCGCACCCGCAGCCGGGCCAGCAGGTCGATCGAGCCGGTGACCACGCTGACCTCCTCGACCTCGGGGATCGCGTGCAGCGCGCGGATGATCGCGGCCTGGTCGGTGGCGGCGATGACGGAGAGGAAGACCTGCATCGGGAAGCCGAGGGCGGCCCAGTCGATGTCGGCGCGGTAACCGCGGATGACGCCCAGCCGTTCCAGGCGGGCGATCCGGTCGCCGACCGCGGGCGGCGACATCTGCAGCTCGCGTGCGAGCCCGCGCTGGCTCGTGCGGGCATCCTGGACCAGCAGCTCGAGCAGGCGGAGGTCGATCGCGTCGAGCGCGGCCGGCGTCGCCGGTGTGCTCACCACGTCCGCGATCGCCGCCAGCGGGCTGGGTTTTTTCGGCGCGTCTTCCGTCACGCGGGAACTATAACGGTGGGGGCGTTCCGGCCAAACTGACCGTAAGGGGCTTGCCCTCATAACCGGCAAGGCCGACGTATGCGGCCCATCTGCTCGCGTTTCTCAGGAAGCGGCGGCGGGTTGGCAACTGATCGCGACAACCGGCTCAGGAAAGTTGCCCGTAAGGCATTATCTGATGTCCACTGTTCGATATAACGTGTGCGCAGTGACGCGGTCGTTACCCGGCCGCCACCGATGGGTCCCCTGCCCCGAGAGGCTCCACATGGCACTCACCGCTAGAAAGGGCTTGGTCGCCACCGCGGCCGCCCTCCTCGTGCTGGCGTTCACCCCGGGCGCCGCCGCCGCCGATCCGGATCCCCGGATCGGGCTGGGCGGTGGCTGGCTCGATGCCGAAGAGGCCGCCAGCAACATCGAACACCTGGCACATGTCGACAAGCCGGCCGGCAGCTTCGACCCGGCCAACCCGTCGAACTTCTCCTACGTCGCCTCCGACCTCGCGTTCAAGGGCAACGTCGCGTTCATGGGCGGCTACAACGGCTTCACCGTCTTCGACGTGGCGAACCCGTCCGCACCGTCCATCCTGACCACCGTGGTGTGCCCCGGCGGCCAGGGTGACGTCTCCGTCTACGGCAACCTGCTCTTCATGTCCGTCGAGGAGACGCGCGGCCGGGTCGACTGCGGCACCAACCCCGCGGTCGGCACCCGGTTCCAGGGTGTCCGGGTCTTCGACATCAGCAACGTGACCAACCCGCAGCAGGTCGCGGCCGTGCAGCTGTGCCGCGGCTCGCACACCCACTCGCTGGTCACGAAGCCCGGCGACGACGACAACGTCTACGTGTACGTGTCCGGCACCGCCGGCGTCCGCAACGACATGCCGGCGAGCTGCAACAACAACCCGGCGTCCGGCGTGGACCCGTCGCGCTGGCGGATCGACGTCATCAAGGTGCCGGTCGCCAACCCGGCCCAGGCGGCCGTCGTCAACAACCCGCGGCTGTTCGCCAACCCGGAGACCGGGGCGGTCGACGGCCTGCAGAACGCGCCGCAGACCCCGCGGCACCCGTCGGGCAGCAACTGGAGCCCGTCGCCGGTCACCGACGCCTGCCACGACATCACGTCGTACCCGGCGCTCGGGCTGGCCGCCGGCGCCTGTGAGGGCAACGGCATCCTGATCGACATCTCCGACCCGGCCAACCCGAAGCGGCTCGACGAGGTCGCCGACCCGAACTTCGCGTACTGGCACTCGGCGACGATCAACAACGACGGCACCAAGGTCATCTTCACGGACGAGTGGGGCGGTGGCACCGGTGCCCGGTGCCGCGACACCGACCTGCCGGAGTGGGGCGCCAACGCCATCTTCGACATCGTCGACGGCAAGATGGAGTTCCGCAGCTACTACAAGCTGCCGGTGCCGCAGACCGTGCAGGAGAACTGCGTCGCGCACAACGGCTCGCTGCTGCCGGTCCCGGGTCGCGACATCCTGGTCCAGGCCTGGTACCAGGGCGGTCTGTCGCTGATGGACTTCACCGACTCGACCCACCCGAAGGAGATCGCCTTCTTCGACCGCGGCCCGCTCAACCCCAACGCGCTCTCCCTCGGTGGTTTCTGGTCGGCCTACTGGCACAACGGCCAGATCTACGGCAGTGAGATCGCGCGCGGCTTCGACACCTTCGGCCTCAAGCCGAGCGCGGAGCTGAGCGCGGCGGAGATCCAGGCGGCCCGCGAGGTCGTCGTGGCGCAGACCAACCCGCAGCACCAGCAGAAGTTCACCTGGACGGCGAGCCGGGCCACCGCCCGGGCCAAGTTCGACCAGCTCGCCCGCACCTGCACCACGACGATCACCGGCGCCCGCAACGGCGCGCTCGTGGTCGACGGGGTGACCTGCCTCGACGGTGCCACCGTCCGGGGCGCGATCTCGGTGCGGCCGGGTGCCACCCTGCTGGCGATCGACTCGTCGATCAGCGGTGGGGTGTCGGCGGCGAACGCCGCGGCGGTGCACGTCTACGACAGCTCCGTCAACGGCGCGATGTCGGTGAGCGGCACGACCGGCAGCCTCGCGCTCGTCGACTCGACGTTCCGGGGTGCGGTCTCGCTCAGCGGTGCGACTACGCCGGGCTTCGCGTCCGTGGTCGCCGGCAACCAGGTGAGCGGCGTGCTCGCCTGCTCCGGCAACAACCCCGCGCCGATCAACGTCGGTGCGGCGAACGAGGTGCGCGGACTGGCCGCCGGCCAGTGCGCCGCACTGGACTGACGCCGCACGAGGCGCCCGGCTTCAGCTCCCCCCGCTGACCGGGCGCCAAGGCGGTGGCGCGCCGTCGCGGCCGCACCGCGGTCCCCGCCGGCGCGTCCCGTACCAGGGCGCTCGTCCCTGCTCCCCCCGCAGGGGCGGGCGCCCTGTTCACCTCGATTGCTCCGCCTCGGCTTGAACGGGCGTTCATCCGGTGCGTATATGGATGCAGAGCAGAACGCCGTTCAGCAAATGGGAGATGACGAGGGCTCATGCAGGTCAACCGCCGCGTCGTGATCGTGTCGCTGGTCGCCGTCGCGCTGGTCGCGGGCGCTGTCGGGATCTCGGTCGCCGCCCGGCGCGACAACCCGCCGGCCAGCACCGCCGTCGCGCCGTCGCCGGGCCGGGTGGTCCAGCCCGGCGCGCCCGGCCAGGACTCCCGCACCCTCTCCCCCGACGAGCTGGCGAAGCTCTCCGCGCCCCCGCACTCGGCGGCCGACGCCGAGTTCATGCGCAAGATGATCACGCACCACCAGCAGGCGCTGGAGCTGACCGCGCTGGTCGCCGGCCGCAGCCCGAGCCAGGACGTCCCGCAGCTCGCCAAGCGGATCGAGGTGTCGCAGAAGGACGAGATCGCCCAGCTGCAGCGGTGGCTGACCGAGCGGGGCGAGCCCCTGCCCGAGCCGCACGGGAACCACGTCGGCCACGGCGGCCTGATGCCCGGCATGCTCGACGCCACGGACCTCGACGCGCTCGCGGCGGCCACCGGCCCGGCGTTCGACAAGCTGTTCCTGCAGCTCATGATCCGCCACCACGAGGGCGCGATCACGATGGTCCAGCAGCTCTACCGCGACGGCGGCGGCGTCGAGTCGGCCGCGGACCGGGTGGCCCGTGAGGTCAACGCCGACCAGGGCATCGAGGTCCGCCGCATGAACGACATGCTCGCCAAGCGCGCCTGACCCGTCCCGGCTCCGCATCAACTTCGTCGCTTTGGGTAGCCCTTCCGGCACCCAAGGTGATAGGAGTAGATACATTCGTCGATGCGGAGGGACGGCGATGCGGGTCGAGGTGCTGTCCGACCACGCGGGGGCGCTGCTGATCGCGTCCCGCGCGCGGTTGCGCGGCGCCGGCGCCTTCCTCGCCGACCGCGAGTCCGACTACCGCGCCGCCTGGGCGCACCTGCAGGCCGCCACCCGCGCGAGATCGCTGTGGCGCCGCCTGTTCGGCGTCCCCTCGGCGGGCGAGCGCGCGGCCGCCGCGCGCACCCGCGCGAGCTGGCAGGAGGTGCTGCTCGCCGGGCAGGACCGGGCGCGGGCCAACCACCGGCTGCACCAGCGGGCCGCCGGCGTGCTGGGCGAGGACGCGCTGACCGCCGCGCTCGGCGTGCTGCCCGACGAGTGGGTGATGTTGCGGGGCTACCGCAACCGGTGCGGCGAGACCGACCACGTGCTCGTCGGGCCGCACGGCATCTGGGTGGTCGAGGTCAAGCGCCGGCGGATCCGCCTGCACGCCGTCGGCGACCAGTGGTGGTGGGAGAAGCTCGACGCCCGCGGCCACAGCGTCGGGACCGGCCAGGCGGTCGACGGCGGCGGGCGGAGCTGGGCCCGCCAGGTCAACGACGTCGCCGACGACCTCGCCGCCTGGTTGCGGCGCAACCGGCAGGACGTCCCGGTGCGCACGGCCGTGGTGCTGATGCACGACCAGGCGCAGCTCGGCCGCTGCCAGGACCCGACGGTCAGCCTGGTCGGCACGCACCCGACCCACCTGCTCGACGCGCTGGCCCGCTTCGCGACACCGCTGGCCGCCGTGGAGGTCGCCGACCTGGTCCGCCGGGACCACGCGTTCCACCAGCGGCGGCGGGACCGCCGACGGTGAAGCTCCCCGGCGGGCGGACCCACCGGGGAGCTTCCGCTCTCCCTACTGGTTGATGACGAACTGCGTGCCCGGCTCCCGGACGATGTCCCCGGTCGCCGAGTTGGTGATGGTCACGTTCGACAGCGTCGCGCTGCCCTGAGCCCCGCTCATCGCGAGGATCCCGGCGCCGTTGTTGGACCTGTCGATGCGGACGTTGGTGATCGTCGCGGTGATCCGTCCGCCGCCGGTCTTGAACTGGATGCCGTCGTAGGTCGAGTCGACGATCTCCGAGTCGCGGATGACGACGCCCGGGATCCCGGTGCTCGGCGCGAACAGCGTGATCGCCCCGAACTTCTGCGCCTCACCCCAGAACGCCCCGCCGGTGCGGTAGAGCCCGTTGTTGGCGATCGTCGTCGTGCCGCTGAACGGCACCGGCGAGTGGTCGGTCGCCAGCATGATGCCGGGGTAGTTCATCGTGTCGTACACCAGGTTGTTCTCGACGGTGTTGCCGTAGCCGCCGTAGATCGCGATGCCGTTGGCGCGCCACGGCAGTGCGATCGTGTTGTTCGTGAAGTGGTTGTCGTGCCCGATGTCGACGGACTGGTCCTTGACGTAGGTGCTCGACCAGACCGCCAGGGAATCGTCGCCGGTGGTACGGAACGACGAGTTGAACACCCGCGAGTTGCGCGTGCTGTTGGCGAAGTTGACGCCGTCGGCGTACGTGTCGCGGATCCGCATGCCGGAGAAGTCGATCCCGTCGCCCGGGTTCCAGTACGCCGGCGTGTCCGAGTAGTCGCGGCCGACCCAGGCGCCGACGTTGACGTGCTCGATCCACACGTTGCTGACCTTCGTGTTCTTGCCCAGCCGGCCGTTGATGCCGTGGCCGCGGGTGTTGCGGTTGGTCGTCATGCCGAAGATGGCCAGGTCGGAGAGCTGGACGTTGTCGTCGATGTCGAAGCCGACGTTGCCCTCGTGCGGATGGTTGATGTTGCCCTGGACGTTCTGCGGCTCGGTGTTCGTGTAGAGCTTCGTGTGCCACATGCCGGCGCCGCGGATGACGGCGTTGCGGATGCCCTTCTGGTTGAAGCCGGTCCGGGTCGGGTCCGGCGAGAGGATCTTCTGCTCCTGCCGCCATTGCCCGGCCGGGATCCAGACGCAGGAGATGACGCCGTTCTCGTCGTCGGTGACGGCCCGCTGGATCGCGGCCGAGTCGTCGACGTTGTCGTTCGGCACGGCGCCGTACGTCGTGATCGAGGTGCAGCCGGCCGGCTGGCTCAGCGCCGGCGCGACCTGCTCCAGGTCGATCAGGTCGAGGTAGTAGAACGACGCGTCGTCACCGGCGTCGCGCTGCAGCTTGAACCGGGTGCCGGCCGGGTACGACTGGGCCAGCAGCGCCTGGGACTCGTCGAAGAGCCGGCGGGCGTTGGACTGCGGCGTGTTCGACAGGCCCTCGGTGTCGTCGGTCAACCCGTAGAGCCAGCTGTTGCGCGACGAGAGCGTCAGCTTCTGCACGAACTGGTCGTTGGCGTAGAGGCTGATCGTCGCCGTGATGCCACCCCCGCCCGGCGCGTCCGGGATCGAGTTGCGCACCACGATCGAGTTGGTCGGCACGGTCGAGGTGAACTGCACGTACTGGCCCTGGCTGGACAGCCGCACCGACTTTCGGCCCGACGACTCGGTGCCGAAGTTGGTGTGCCCGAACGTGCGCAGCGCGTCGGCCTCGACCAGGGTGCCGGTGTACTGGCCGTTCTCCGCCTCGTACGACGTGAACGGCACCGCGGCGCCGCGACCCACCACGATGGACTGGGTCCGGGTGTTGTTGCCTTCGTTGGTCTCCGCGACGACGTTGGTCGCGTCCGCGGTCGCCGTGATGGTCGCGCCGCCGCTGGTCGCGGTCCAGGTGCCGCTGACCGCCACCGTCGCGGTGGCGCCCGCCGCGATGCTCGCCGTGTTGGTGTTCAGCGTCGTCGAGCCCACGGTCAGCCGGGTCACGGACGCGGCCGCGGTGCTCGTGCCGCGGTTGTTCACGCTCACGGTGAAGGAGACCGCCGCGCCGACCGCCGGGTTCGACGGGTTCGTGGTGATGCCGGTGACCTGCAGGTCGGGCCCGGGCGCCTGGGCGACCACGAGTGGGCTCGCGGCCGTGAACGTGTTGTTGGCGTTGTTCTGCTCGACGACCGTGTTGGTCGGGTCGACGACCGCGCCGACGGTGTAAGAGCCCATCGAGCGGGTGCCGGCGTTGAACGTCACGGTCGTGTTGGCGCCCGCGGCCAGCCCTGGCACGTCGGCGCTGCCGACGACCAGCCCGCCGACGGTGAAGTTGACGGTGGTCGCGCCGGCGGCCGCCGAGCCGATGTTCGCCACGGTGCCCGAGAACGTGATCGCGCTGCTCTCGTTGGGCTGCGCCGGGCTCCAGGTCACGCCGCTGACCACGAGGTCCGGGTTCGGCGCCGGGGTGCCGCAGACCTCGAACTCGGCGACCTGGCCCGACGGGGCGCCGGTGTTGGAGGTGAACCGCAGCCGCACGTCGGCCACGGTCGCCGAGACCGGGATCGCCACGACGTTGTTGCCCTGGACGAACTGGTAGTTGGCCGCCGGCACCAGGCTGGTGAACGTCGAGCCGGCCTGGTCACGACCCAGGACCTGGATGTTCTGGGTACGGGTACCCCAGGCCGCGTCCGGGTTGAGCTTGACGTTGACGCCGGTGACGACGTGGTTGGCGCCGAGCGCGACGGTCAGGTCCTGCGGGTAGGCGGCCGCGCCCTCCCAGTAGGTGCCGAGCTGGCCGTCGTTGGCCTTGTCCGGGGTGAAGGTGAACGTGGACCCGGTCGCGCTCATCGTCTTGCCGGTCGCCACGTTGGTGCAGCCCGGTGGCTGGGTGCCGGTCCGGGTGACGGTGTTGCTGTTGCCGGACAGGTTGCCGGCGTTGTCGCGGGCGCGGACGTGGTAGGAGACGGTGGCCGTCGCCGGTTGGCTGTCCTGGTAGGACGTGGCGGTGCCCGCAGTCGCGATCTGTGCGCCGTTGCGGTAGACGTTGTAGCCGGCCAGCCCGCTGCCACCGGAGTTGTCCGTCGAGGCGCCCCAGTTGAGCGTGATGGTCGTGCCGCTGACCGTGTACGACAGCGTGCCGGGCACGCTCGGCGGCGTGGTGTCGCCGGGCTGGGTGCCGGTCCGCGTGACCGTGTTGCTGTTGCCCGACAGGTTGCCGGCGTTGTCCCGGGCCCGCACGAAGTAGCCGACCGTGGCAGTGGCGGGCTGGGTGTCCTGGTAGGACGTGCCCGTGCCGGCCGTGGCGATCAGGTTGCCGTCGCGGTAGACGTTGTAGCCCGCCAGGCCGCTGCCGCCGGAGTTGTCGGTCGAGGCGCCCCAGTTGAGGGTGATCGTCGTGCCGCTCACCGTGTACGACAGCGTGCCCGGCACGCTCGGCGGCGTCGTGTCGCCGGGCTGCGTCCCCGGCCCGTACACCTCGACCTCGGAGAGCTGGCCGGCCGGCCACCCGCTGTTGGCGGTGACGGTGACCCGCACGTACCGCGTGGTGGCCTGGGTGAAGGTGATCGTGACCGAGTTGCCGGCCACCGCGGGGTTGAACGTGTAGGTCTGCGAGCCGGCCAGCGTGGTGAAGCTCGTGCCGTTGGTGCTGCCGCTGACGCTCAGCGTCTGGGTGCGGGTGCCCCAGCCCGAGGCGGGCAGCTTGAGCACGACCCGGTTGACCGGCTGGGCGCTGCCGAGGTCGACCTGGACCCACTGCGGGAACGCGTTGTTGGCGCTCTCCCAGTAGGTGCCCTGGTTGCCGTCGACGACGTTGCCGGAGCCGTAGACGTCGGCGTGGCCGCTCTCCGCGGTGGGCCGGCCCTGTGCCAGGTTGCCGCTGCCGCCCGAGCCGGCACCGTAGATCTCCAGTTCGGAGAGCTGCGCCGCGCCCCAGCCGGTGTTGGCGGAGATGCTGGCCCGCACGTACCGGATGCTGGTCGCGGTGAAGGTGATCGTCACGGCATTGCCGCTGCCCGGGTTGAACGCGTAGGAGGTGGCGGCGACGAGCGTGCTGAAGCTGCTGCCGTTGGTGCTGCCCTGCAGGGTGACCGTCTGGTTGCGGGCACCCCAGCCGCCGGGCAGCTTGAGCACGACCTGGTCGACGGCCGTGCTGGCGCCGAGGTCGATCTGCGCCCACTGCGGCAGGGCGCCGGAGCTCTCCCAGTAGCTGCCGGCGTTGCCGTCGTTGAGGTTGCCGGCGCCGAAGCCGCCGTTGGTCGAGCTGGCCGAGGCGGTCTTGCCGAGGGCGAGGTTGGGCCCGCCGGCGGCCTGCGCCGGCACCTGCCAACCCATGGTGACGAGGGCGGCCGTGAGGGCGGCGGCCGCGATCCTGGTGCGTCTCATCGCTGTCCTTTTCGCAGTGGGGACTTCTCCCCGGGCGCCCGGCGGCCGAGGAGGGGCGGAAGTCGGCACGGAGCCGGTGGAACGGCGTGGAGCGGGTGCGCTGCGCGAAAATTTCAGGGGCTTGTCGCAATCTTGCGGCAAGTTGTGCGCCAGGTTACCGACGTGCTACGGAACCCGTCAACGGGTGGACGTCAATCGATGCGAGATGTGCGGGGCCAGCGCGCGGAGGAAGTCGCCCGCGTCGAACATCCGGCCGGCGGAGGCGACGCCGGTGGCCCTGGCCCGGCCGTCGAGGAGCCGCTGGACCGCCTCGACCGCGAGCGGCGCGCTGACGGCGTAGATGTCCCGGCCCTGTGCGGTGACCCGGCGTTCCTCGCCGCCCCGGCGGACGCGGACGTCCACCGTGAACGTTTCGGCCGGGCGGCCCGGGCCGGCCTCGTGCCCACCGGCTAGGTCCTCGGCCGCCTCGGTCGTCATGTAGGTGCGGACCTCGGGGATGGCCAGGTGACTCGGCACGGTGACGATGTCGGCCATCGCGAAGTCGCCGAGGACGGTCCGGTTGCCGAGCGGTTCGGGAAAGTCCCATTCCACCACCGGCAGGTCGGTACGGGTGTAGTACTCCAGCCGTCCGTGGGTGAACCGCACCCGCTTGCCGGCCCGCCGCTCGTGGGAGACAGCGCCGGCGGCGAGGGTCCCGGCCGTGGGATGCCAGCTGCTCAGGCCGTAAGCGACGTGTGCCTCGTCGGCGGTCGGCCAGTCGCCCAGCGCGGCGGTCACGAGCAGGTCGCCGAGCCCGCCGAAGAAGGCCATCGCCGGGACGACCGGGGTCCGGGAGCGGTCCGCGAACTGCCGGAACGTGTCGGCGTTGGCCTCGATCTCGGCGGCGACGTCGACGTACGGGATGCCGGCGCGCAGCGCGGCCTCGATGAGCGGTGCCGCGGTCGTCGCGAACGGGCCGGCGCAGTTGATGACCGCGGCCGCACCGGCCAGCGCCCGGTCGAGCGAGATCGGATCGTCGACGGACGCGACCACATGGTCGGCTCCGGTCCCGCGCAGCCGCTCCTCGTCGCGACCCAGCGCGAGCGGGACCAGCCCGCGCTCCTTCAGCTCCGCCAGCACGAACCGGCCGGTGTGCCCGTAGGCACCGAACACCGCGATTGTCGTCATGAGGAGATCTTCACGGCGGCCGGCGGGCCGGGACAGTGGCTGGAACGCCGTCCCCCGTACAGTTTCGGACATGACCACGATCGCCCTGGCCGCCACCGACGGGATGTTGCACTTCGAGCTCGCGATGGCCTGCGAGATCTTCGTCCGCGGACCCGTCGGGCCTGGCCGACCCGTGGTACGACCTCGTGGTCTGCGGCGACGGCCCGGTTCGGGCGGGCCGGTTCCGGATCGAGCCCGACGCGGGCCTGGACCGCCTCGCCCGCGCCGAGACGGTGATCGTCCCGTCGGTCGCGGACGTCGACGCGCCCGTGCCGCCGGCCCTGCTCGACGCGGTCCGGACGGCCCACGCGGCCGGCGCCCGGCTGGTCTCGCTCTGCACGGGGGCGTTCGTCCTGGCCGCCGCCGGCGTGCTGGACGGGCTGAGCGCGACCACGCACTGGGCGCACACCGACGTGCTGGCGGCCCGTTACCCGAACGTGCGGGTCGACCCCGACGTGCTCTACGTCGACAACGGCAACGTGCTCGCCTCCGCCGGCAAGGCCGCGGCGATCGACCTGTGCCTGCACCTGATCCGCCGCGACCACGGCTCGACGGTCGCCAACGCCGTCGCCCGGCGGCTGGTCGTGCCGCCCCACCGCGCCGGCGGCCAGGCCCAGTTCGTCAGCACGCCGGTGCCGGACCGCGCCGACCATCCGCTGGCCGCCCTGCTGCCGTGGGCGATGGCCCGGCTCGACCAGCCGCTGACGGTCGAGGACCTGGCCCGGCAGGCCAACATGAGCTCGCGCAATCTCGCGCGCCAGTTCCGTTCGGCGACGGGGACGACACCGCTGCACTGGCTGTCGACGCAACGGATCCGCCGGGCGCAGGAGCTGCTGGAGAACACCGACCAGAGCGTCGACGTGATCGCCGAGGCGGCCGGGATGGGCACCGCGACGACGCTGCGCCGCCACTTCCACCGCACGCTCGGGGTGGCGCCGGACACCTACCGTCGGACCTTCCGCGGCGCCTGACGGGCTGCGGCACGGTCGCGCGGGCCGCCCCCTCGTGGACGTTCCCGCCGGCGTCCTCGCCGTTTCCCCGGTCGCCCCGGTCCGCACGACCGCGCCGGCCGCTTCGGGTGTGTACGCTGTCCACATCCGCAATGTTGACACCGTACACCAGTGCTCGGGAGGGTTCCAGGGGTGTCGTACCACCACGGCGACCTGCGGACGGCGCTGATCGAGGCGGGCCTGCGCGCGGCCCGGTCCGGCGGGGCGGCCGCGCTCGGCATGCGGGAGCTGACCCGGGCGGTCGGCGTGACGCCGAACGCCGCCTACCGGCACTTCGCCGACCGCAACGCGCTGGTGCTGGCGGTCGCGGTCGAGGCGCAGGACCTGGTGGCGCACGCCATGCACGACCGGATAGCCGCGATCAGCCCGGACGCCTCCCCCGCACAGGCCGCCGTCGACCGGCTGCGCGCGGTCGGCCTCGGCTACATCCACTTCGCCCGCACGGAACGCGGCTGGTTCGAGCTGGCGTTCCTGACCCAGGAGGCGGGGCCGGTGGCGACCACGGTCCCGCCGCCGTACCAGCTGTTGGTCGACGCGCTGGACGGCCTCGTCGCGACCGGCGTGCTGACCGCGCGGCAACGCGAGGGCGCCGAGTGGCCGTGCTGGTCGACCGTGCACGGCTTCGCCGACCTGGCCACCCGAGGCCCGCTGCAACACCAGGACCCACGCGCGGTGGACGCCCAGGCCGCCCGCGTGGTCGACACCGTCATCCGCGGCCTGGGCGTACCCACCGAACTTCTCACCCCGGAGGCACCGACCATGCTGGACGCCACCTTCACCGCGCCGATCAGCGTCGACGGCGCGTTTCCCACCTACATCGAGCTGCCGGGCTCACACGAGCTGCTTGGCACCCGCAAGCCGGTCAAGGTCAGCGGCACGATCGACGGCCACCCGTTCGACGCGACGCTGATGCCCTCCGGCCAGGGCCCGCACTGGCTGCCGGTGCGGGCCGCCCTCAGGAAGACCGTCGGCAAGGAGGCCGGCGAGCAGGTCACCGTCCGGCTCACCGCCCGCCGCTGAACCCCGCTCCCACCGGGACGCGTTCGGCCGGCTCGGCCAGCTTCTCGCGGAGCTGCTCGCCCTCGATGTCCACATTGGGCAACGCCCGGTCCAGCCAGCGCGGCAGCCACCAGGCCGCCCGGCCGAGCAGCGACATCACCGCGGGCACGATGGTCATCCGCACCACGAACGCGTCGATCGCGACGCCCAGCGCCAGGGCGAAACCGATCGACTTGATGATCGGGTCGTCGATCAGCACGAAGCCGGCGAACACGCTCGTCATGATCAGTGCGGCGGCGGTGACCACCCGGGCGCCGTGGCCCATGCCGGAGATCGTCGCCTGCTGTGCGTCGGCGCCGTGCACGTGGTCCTCGCGCATGCGGGACACCAGGAACACCTCGTAGTCCATGGCGAGCCCGAACAGGATGCCCACCAGCAGGATCGGCAGGAAGCTGATCAGCGGGCCGGGCGTGCCGATGCCCAGCAGGCCGGCCAGGTGGCCCTCCTGGAAGATCCAGACGGTGATGCCGAACGTGGCGCCGACCGTCAGCAGGAAGCCCAGCGCGGCCTTGATCGGCACGAGGACGGAGCGGAAGACCAGCATCAGCAGGAGTACGGAGAGCCCGACGACGATCAGCAGATAGATCGGCAGTGCGTCGGCGAGCTTCTCCGACACGTCGACACCGACGGCGGTCTGCCCGGTCACCGCGACGTCGCCGAGGCCGTGCGTCTTCGCGCGGACGTCGTGCACCAGCGTCTCGGTGCTCGCGGCGGTCGGGCCCTCCTTCGGGATGATGCCGAGCAGGGCGGTGCGCTGGTCGCCGCTGAGCGTCGGCGGCGTGACGGCGACCAGGTTGGGCGTGCCCTCCAGCGCCGGCCCGACCTGCTGCACCACCGCGGCCGTCCGCTCGGCCGAGTCGCTGGATACGACCAAGGTGATGCGGCCGTTGAAGCCCGGGCCGAAGCCTTCGGCGACGAGGTCGGCGGCCACCCGGGCGGGCGTACCCTCGGGACCCGATCCGGCGTCCGGAAGCGCGAGCCGCATGTCGGCGGCGGGCAGCGCCAACGCGCCGAGGCCGACGATCCCGACCAGGAGCACGGGGACGCGGGCGCGGGTCATCAGCCGGGCCCACCGGAAGCCGAAGCCCTCGCGGTGCTGCCGCGGGCCGGCGCCACGCTGCTTGCGGGGCAGCACCTTGCGCCCGGCGAACCCGAGCAGCGCCGGCAGCAGCGTGATGGCGACCAGCACCGCGACCGCCACGGTGCCGGCGGCGGCCAGGCCCATCGCGCTAAGGAACGGGATGCCGACGACCGCCAGCCCGGCCAGCGCGATGACCACCGTGACGCCGGCGAACACCACCGCGGAGCCGGCCGTGCCGACCGCGCGCGCCGCCGCCTCCTCGGGCTCGAGACCCTCGCCGAGGTGCTGGCGGTGGCGGGACGTGATGAACAGCGAGTAGTCGATGCCGACCGCGAGGCCGAGCATCAGCGCCAGCACCGGGGTCACGTCGGTCAGCGAGACGACGCTGCTCAGCGCGTAGAGGCCGGCCATGCCGGCGCCCACGCCGATCAGCGCGTTGAGCATGGTCATGCCGGCCGCGACCAGCGACCCGAACGTCACGAGCAGCACGACCAGCGCGATCACGACGCCGATGCCCTCGGTGCCGCCGACCTCTGGCGGCGAGTTCATCACCTCACCGCCGTGCCCGACCCGCAGCCCGGCAGCCTCGGCACGGGCGCCGGTCTCCTCGTACGCGGTGCGCTGTTGCTCGGTCAGCTCGTCGGCGCGGCCGGCGAACTGCACCTGGACCAGCGCGTACCGCGTGTCCTCGGAAATGGCCTTGGCCTGGAAGGGGTCGACCGCGCCGACCACGCCGGGCAGCCGGCCCGCCTCACCGACCAGGTCCTTGACCGCGGCGGTCAGCGGTGGGTCGGTGAGCGTGCTCCCCTCGGGCGCCGCGACCACGATCAGCCCGACGGCGCCGCTGCCCTCCGGGAACTCCTGCTTGAGCGAGTCGATGGCCCGCTGGGACTCGGTGCCCGGCATGGTGAAGTTGCTCGACGTCGGCCCCTTGAAGGCCAGCGCGGCACCACCGAGCCCGGCCAGCAGCACGAGCCAGAGCACGACCACCAGCCGGCGGCGGCGGAACGAGGCGCGGCCGAGCCGGTAGAGCAGCGTAGCCATGTCAGTCCTTCCCGGGGAGGAGGGCGCGGCGGGCGACGGCGACCAGGGCCGGACGCAGCTCCACCTCGTCGCGCTTGTCGTCGATGACCACGGCGGCGATGCCGGCGAGCAGCACCTTGGCGGCGGTCTGGTCGGCGGGGTCGGCCGAACGCCCGGCGAACCCGGCCACGAGGGCGTCGGTCAGCTCGCGGACGCGGTTGAACGCGGGCTCCTGCAGGAACTGCGGAGTCACGTCGTAGATGAGGGCGACCTCGAACCGGTAACGCAGCACGAGGTCGATGAAGCCGTCGATGGCCGCCTCACGGACGCCCCGGTCGTCGACGCCGGCGAGCCGGGCGACGAGGTCGATGAGGGACTGCCGGGCGGGCTCGACGAGGGCGAGCAGGATCGCGTCCTTGTGTGCGAAGTGGTAGAGGAGCGTCGCCTTGGAGCAACCCACCTCGGCGGCGATGTCGTGCAGCGATGTGCCTTTGAAGCCGTAGCGGGTAAAGAGCTCCGCGGCGACGCGCAGGATCTCGTCACGCGTGCGGATGCGAACCACGCATTCATTGTTCCTGACCGCTCGGTCAGATTCTGACCGAGCGGTCAGGTTCGTGGCTCAGGTCACACGTGTGAGTGACCCAGCAGCTCGCGGGCGACGATCGCCGCGTGCGAGTTGGCACCGCCGCGCACCGCGACCGCGCCGACCAGGCCCGAGCCGAGGTGCTCGATCAGGTCGGCCGGGCCGAGCTCGGCGGCGACCAGGACGAAGCGGTCCGTGGGTGCGTTGCGGCCGTTGTCGCCGTAGGCCAGGCGTTCCACCACCCGGCGGCCGATCTGGCGCACGTCGGCGGCCCGCTGGCGCAGCGCTTCGTCGGCCAGCGAGTCGAGCACGGTGGCGTAGCCCTCGACGGCGTCGCGTACCGCCACCAGCGGCTGCTCGGCGCCGGCCGCCTGTTTGGCCGACTCGACGAGGTCCGGGTCGGCCGCGATCAACGCGCCGACCGCGACGATGTCGGCCGCCGCCGTGCGACCCTGCGCCCGCACCCGTTCCGCGACCCGCTCGAGGTCCGCGGCGACCGCGGCGAACGCGGCCTCCACCTCGGCCGGGCCGATGTGGACGGTGCGTGCGGGGACCGGACGGTCCGCGCGCCACGAACCGGCGACGGCAGCGCCCGGCGCGACCCCCTGACCGGTCCACCGGTGCGCGACCGACGTCACGTCGCCTCGCCGGCGGCCACCGTGGCCAGCGCCCGCAGGATCAGCACCGTGGACGCCGCGCCCGGGTCCTGGTGACCGATGGTCCGCTCGCCGAGGTAGCTGGCCCGGCCCTTGCGGGCCAGCATCGGCACGGTCTCCTGCAGCCCGCGCTCGGCCGCCTCCGCCGCGGCCCGGGTGGCGCCGGCGATGTCGGCACCACCCTCGACGGCGACCTGGTAGGCGGTGACCGCCGGCCCCAGCGCGTCCAGCATGGTCTTGTCGCCCTCGTGGGCGGCGCCGAGCTGCTGGATCCCGTTGAAGGCGGCCTCCAGCGCGGAGCCCAGCTTGGCCGCGTCGGCCTCGGTGACGTCGGCCAGCGACTTGCCGGCCTGGCGGAACGCCGTGCCGTAGAGCGGGCCCGACGCACCGCCGGTCTTGCTGATCAGCGCCCGGCCGACCGTCTGCAGCACCGCGCCCGGCGTCTCGGCCTCGGCCTTGTCGAGCATCTCGTCCGCCGCCTGGAAGCCGCGGCGCAGGTTGATGCCGTGGTCACCGTCGCCGATCGCCGCGTCGAGTGTCGTTCGGCCTGCGCCGCCGGGTCGCGGTGGCC